>JAAFHI010000813.1 GCA_013298335.1 Actinomycetota bacterium | reverse complement strand
CGGCGATCAGGCGCGCTTCCGCTGCAACGTGTTCATGGACCGCAAGGGGCCGGGCGGCGTGTTTCGCGTCATTCCGAGCAAGATTCTGACCGCCGAAGCCCTCGGACTTTCAAAGGAAATCCTGAAGCTGTGCTTTCTGAGCAAGGGCCTGGTGCTGGTGACCGGTCCGACCGGAAGCGGAAAGTCCACGACCCTGTGCGCGCTCGTTGACTTCATCAACCGCAACCGCAACGACCACATCATCACCATCGAAGACCCGATCGAATTCGTCCACGAAAACAAGAAGTGCCTCATCAACCAGCGGGAAGTCCACAACCACACGGATTCCTTCAAGGACGCCCTGCGCGCCGCCCTGCGTGAAGACCCGGACATCGTGCTGGTCGGCGAAATGCGCGACCTCGAAACCATCGCCATCGCCATCGAGACGGCGGAAACCGGTCACCTTGTGTTCGGGACGCTCCACACCTCGACCGCGCCCTCGACGGTTGACCGCATCATCGACCAGTTCCCGGCGGACCGGCAGGCGCAGATCCGCGTCATGCTTTCCGAGTCGCTCAAGGGCGTCATCGCCCAGACCCTGTGCAAGAAGATCGGCGGCGGACGGCTGGCGGCGCTCGAAGTGCTGCTGTGCGATACGGGGATTTCGAACCTGATTCGCGAAGGAAAAACCTTCCAGATTCCCTCGGCGATGCAGACCGGGAAGGGCAAGGGCAACGTCCTGCTCAACGACGCCCTGCTGGAAATGGTCCGCGCGAAAAAAGTCGAGCCGCAGGAAGCCTATATCAAGGCCGTCGACAAGACCGGCTTCGAAGGCATGCTCAAGCGCAACAACATCGACATGAGCTTCATCGCGGGAATGGCTGGAACGGGGCTGTAACTCGGCCCCGGCCAGCGGGCGCAACCGTTCATCCGTCGGTCGGCTGAACGGTTGAATCGCATATATATAAGGATCGCGCGCGCGTACGATGAACGGCTCTTCAAAGTTCCGGGAAGCGAACCGGCCCGGCGTGAACCTCTTTTTTGCCCGATCCGGTCAGTTTTTCGGCGGCAATGCCGCTGTCGGCGGTTTCTTGAAGTACGTCCGGTAGGCCAGCCGCGCCACATTCCAGATTTTCTCCCAGCCGACCTTCACTTCCTCGCCGCGCAGCAGCTTGCCGATGACCTGATCGCGCAGGTGCGCGGTCGCCCGCTTGAGCAGGAATTCCTTGGCGTGCGGTTTCGCCGTATCGAACAGGTTGAATTGCGGATCGGTCAGCGTCCCCATGCCTTCGAGCGTCATCAGCGCCCGCACCACGAAGGTGAAACTCCCCGGAATCCGGAACGGAAAGTTGTAGAGCGTCTCGGAAACCGTTTCGTTCAGCTCGCTGAAGGTCAGTTGCGAGAGTTTGCGGCCTTTGTACTTCAGGAAAATCGCCTGGGTCGCCGCCTGAAACTCGACCAGGTCGTAGCCCGGCTGGAGAAATCCGAGCGCGATGGCGTCGCCGACCAGTCCGACCAGATCGCGGTCGGTGACGTGGAAAAAGGCGTCGAGCATTCCGACCCGCATTTCCTCGGTAATCTGCCCGACCATCCCGAAATCGAAGAAGGCGAGCCGCCCGTCTTCCATGATCCGCAAATTGCCCGGATGCGGGTCGGCGTGGAAGAACCCGTCTTCCAGCAACTGCTTGAGGTAGGTCCGCACGAGGAGCGTCATTTTCTGTTGCGGGTCGAAACCGGCTTTCTTCAATTTTTCAATATCGGTCGGTTTGACGCCCGCGACGTACTCCATCGTAATCACCCGTCGCGACGACAGTTCCGGGAAAATCCGCGGAATGTGGATGTCCTTGCGCCACATCGCGAAGTTTTCGCGAAACCGCTCGGCGTTCTCGATTTCCTTTTCGTAGTCGGTTTCCTCCATCAGCATCCAGCCGAACTCCTCGACCACGCTCGGCCAGTCGGCGGCCTTCACCCAGCCTTTTTGCCGTTCGACAAAGGCGGCGAGCGTCCGCAAAACGGTCATGTCGAGGCGGATGATCTCCGGCAGGTTCGGACGCTGAACCTTCACGACGACTTCCGTGCCGTCCTTCAGCCGCGCCCGGTAGACCTGTCCGAGACTCGCCGCCGCCAGCGGACGCCGCTCGATGCTCAGAAAGAGGTTGCGCGGCTCGTCGCCGAGTTCCTCGCGGATGCGCGCCCATGCGACGTCGTTTGAAAACGGCGGGACTTCATCCTGAAGCGCGGTCAGTTCCTGGGTGTATTCGAACGGCAGCAGGTCGCCGCGAATCGAGAGCATCTGGCCGATTTTGATGAAGGTCGGCCCCAGCCGGACCATCGTTTCCCGAAGTCGCGCCGCCTGCCGACGATACGACGTCGCTTCCGGACCGATCCGGTTCTTGAAAAAAAGCGTGGCCAGCCGGTGGGCGAACCGCCGCCGTCGGTTTGGAAGCCGGGCCGGGTCGGTTTCGATGAATTTTCGAATCAGAATCGGGAAGGCGAAGACGGCGGCGGCGGAAACGATCTGGAAAAAACGGTAGTACGCCCGCCAGCCATGCCCGCGCAGATGCGCAAAAACAACCGGTTCGCCGACCGGTTCGGGCGGCACGACCGCCGGCAGCCCCGCCGACAGTTCACCCGCGGGAAGCCGGGGAACTTCCGGCGAAATGGTCCGGACGGTTGGTTTGGCGGCGGAAGTGGTCGGCATGAGGCCCCGTTCGACTCAGTGCATGAGATTCGGGAAA
>JAAFHI010000064.1:4055-9755 GCA_013298335.1 Actinomycetota bacterium | reverse complement strand
GACCGCGCCGGAATTGCCCCAACTCGCCTCGCTGTCGCCCGGCAAGGAGGGGTGGTATCTGATCGGGTTCAGTTCCGCCACCCGCGAGGGCGCGGTCGTCGAATCCGAAAAGCGCAACAAGGAAGGTTTCACGACCCACATCGTCGAAACCGACCGCTGGGAAAAACTGACGCCGGGCTATTTCGCGGTCATCTACGGAATTTACAAAACCGACACCGACGCCAAATCCGCCAAGCAAGTGCTTGATTTGAAAGGTATTTCGTCGTTTGTGAAGGCGTCGGGCAAGATGCTTCCGCCCAAATCGGAAGCTGGAAACGAAACGCCCGAATCCGGACTCCCCGGTCGTTTTCCCGAAGCGTCGCAGCGGCTGCTTACGCCCGACGACCTCGCGAGATATTCAAAAAGCGACCTGCGCCTGATGCGGAACGAGGTGTTCGCCCGCCACGGCTACGTGTTCAAGGAAGCCGCGCTCGCGGAATACTTCGGCAAACAGAAGTGGTACACGCCGGAATACGACGATGTCACCGGGTTTCTCACCGACATCGAGAAACAGAACGTCGAACGCATCCGTCAGGCCGAAGACGGCGGGAAATACTGAAAGGTATCGGGTTTCGGGTTTCAGGTCTCAGGTTTACGCCTGGCCGGGCGTCGTTTCGGCTGGGGTGGGTATGCAGCTTTGGCTGGGGAAGCGGCTGGGGACGGATGCTATAGTCGGCGGAATTCTTTTTACCTGCCAGCTTTCCCCGTTCGTCCAATTCTTTCCGTTCTCTTACGCCAAAGGAGTCATACCGCCGTGCAAGCGAAATCCGTTCTCGACACCAAGTACGCCGGACTTCAGCCGGAACAGCTCGTCGCCTTCTACCGCACGATGTATCTGTCGCGCCGCGTCGACGACAAGGAAATCCAGCTCAAGGGCCAGAACAAGATCTTCTTCCAGATCAGCGGGGCCGGTCACGAGGCCATCCTGACGGCGGCGGGCTTGGCGTTAAAACCCGGATACGACTGGTTTTACGGATATTATCGCGACCGCGCGCTCTGTCTGACGCTCGGCGTGACGGCGCTCGAAATGCTGCAATCGGCGGTCGGCGCGGAAGCCGATCCGAGTTCCGGCGGACGCCAGATGCCGTCGCACTGGGGTCACAAGAAGTTCAACATCGTCTCGAAGTCGAGCTGCACCGGCACGCAGTTCCTTCAGGCGGTCGGCTGCGCGGAAGCCTCGCTCCGCCAGACCGCGCTCGGTCTTGAAGCGTCGCTGCTCGGCACGACCTACCACCCGGACGAAGTCGTCTACTGCTCGTCGGGCGAGGGCACGACCAGCGAGGGCGAGTTTTTCGAGGCGCTCAACACGGCCTGCAACCTCAAGCTGCCGGTGGTTTTTCTGATTGAAGACAACGGGTACGCAATTTCGGTCCCGGTCGAAGTCCAGACGGCGGGCGGCAGCATTTCGGAACTGGTCAAAAGCTACCCGAACCTGCTGGTGCTGAAATGCGACGGCACGGATGCGCTCGAAAGCTACGCGACGATGACCGAGGCGGCGGCCTACGCGCGGCAGCGGCTCGGCCCGGCGCTAGTTCACGCGAAGGTGATCCGCCCCTATTCACATTCGCTGTCGGATGACGAACGGCTTTACCGCCCGGCGAGCGAACGCGACGCCGACGCGCAGCGCGACCCGGTCCGCACCTTCGCCGAATTCCTGATTGCCGAAAACATTCTGACCGCCGAAGGGCTCGCGCAATTGAAGGCGGACGTTGACCGCGAAGTGAACGAGGCCGCCGATCTCGCGCTCGCCAGTCCGCAGCCCGCGCCCGAAAGCGCCCGCAAGTTCGTGTATTCGCCCGACATCGACCCGACGAGTTCGAAATTCAGTTCGCCCCGGACGACGTCCGAGGGGAATCCCGGCACGATGGTCGATCTGCTCAACGCCTGCCTGCGCGACGAAATGGCCCGCGACCCGCGGATTCTGATTTTCGGCGAGGATGTCGCCGACGCGAGCCGCGAGGAAATTCTCGGCGATCTGAAGGGCAAGGGCGGCGTGTTCAAGGTCACCCACAACTTGCAGCGGCTGTATGGCGCGAACCGCGTCTACAACTCGCCGCTCGCCGAGGCCAACATCGTCGGACGCGCCATCGGGCTCGCGACGCGCGGCTTCAAGCCGGTCGTGGAAATTCAGTTCTTCGACTACATCTGGCCCGCCTACATGCAGATCCGCAACGAACTCGCGGTCATGCGCTGGCGCTCGAACAACGCCTTTTCCTCGTCGGTCGTGATTCGCGTCCCGACGGGCGGCTATCTGAAGGGCGGCGCGGTCTACCACAGCCAGTCGGCGGAGGCCCTGTTCACGCACATTCCGGGCCTGCGCGTGGTGTTCCCGTCGAACGCCGAGGACGCCAACGGCCTGCTCCGGACGGCCATCCGCTCCGACGATCCGGTTATCTTCCTCGAACACAAGCATTTGTACCGCCAGGCGTACAACAAGGGCGTCTACCCCGGCCCCGATTACATGATTCCCTTCGGCAAGGCGAAGGTCGCGCGCGCGGGCAGCGACGTGACCATCGTGACCTACGGCGCGCTCGTGCAGCAGTCGCTGGTCGCGGCGAAGGAAGCCGAAAAGCAGCACGGCATCTCGGTTGAAGTCATTGATTTGCGGACGATTTCGCCCTACGACTGGGAAGCCATCGCCGAATCGGTGAAGAAGACGAGCCGGGTCATCGTCGCGCACGAGGAGTCGCTGTCGTGGGGGTACGGCGCGGAAATTGCGGCGCGCATCGGGACGGAGCTTTTCGAATATCTCGACGCGCCGGTCCAGCGCATCGGCAGCCTCGACACCTTCGTCGCCTACGCGCCGCAGGTCGAGGACTACATCCTGCCGCAGATTCCCGACGTGCTGAACGCCGTCGTCAAACTCGCCGAGTACTAATTGGACCGCGCGTTGGAGCGCGCGCACCCTGCGCGCATGCACTGAGTGCCTGAAACCGGGAGCGGAGACGTTCCCGGTTTTTTTATGTTAGAAATCCCCTCAAGCAATCAAAATTCAGACCGGGGGATGGGCGATGGGGTACTACATGCGATTCATCAGCGATGATGAAAAAGACATCACGTTGAGTTTTATCGAAATGGCGCTCAGGGAGGCCGATTCCAACTACGCGATTGACCGGGATACCGAAACCGATTCGGAAGGTGATCTCACGTATGGCGGCGGCGTTTACGGAGAGATTGAGGTGAATCGTCCCGGCGACGGTCTCTTCGATGAGGAAATTGATGAATTGAAGGAATTTGCCGAAAACGCCGAAGGGGAACACAAAGAGAAGGTTTTAACCCATTTGAATCGGTCGAAAACACTGGTCGCGGTTCGGGTACTTCACCAGGGCCGCTCCGCCGAAGAGACGTTTCAGAAGCTCGATCTCTTGTGGGAAATGCTTTTTCGTCATCGAAGCGGTTTGATGCAAGCCGACGCCGAAGGGTATTTCGACGCCTCGGGACTGATTCTGGAAGTTGAATGAGTCCGGCAGGGTGGTTGATTCATTCCCCACATTCCTGAAGGAGAGCCAAATGCAGAAACGCTTTCGCCTGATTCTTCTGACTATTTTTGCAATCCTGTTCGGCCACCCAGTCAGTGCGCAAACGCCACCCGCTCCCCCTCCCGAACCGCCCCAGTTCACGGAAATCCAACTCGGCGAAACCTGGCCCGACACGCCGCTTTTCGCCGCGCTCCGGTCGGAAGTCGAGAAGGCGTGGATTCAAAAAGGCGAAAGCTGGTTCACGCGGGAGGAAAACGGCGTCATCCAGCAGATTGACCAAATCAACGTCGGAATCACCCACTACGGAGGGAAATCCGTCCGTCCGGAAGATCGCGACGGAGAAATCAGTTTAAGTTTTGAATGGAAAAGAGAGCGGTTTCACATCCCTAGCCGCGGTCAATGGACTCCGTGGCAGGGCGACAGCCAAGTACACTTTTCTTTCGCAATTCGGGAAGGCCGAGTGACACCGGGGAAAATCCGTCGCCACTACAGCACGATGTATTCAAAAGTAAAACGGACAGTCTCGACCCGGCCCGAACTCGATGAGGTGAAAACGGCACTTTCCAGACCAGAAATGACGGAAGCCGAGTTCAAGGCGCTGGATTCCCACCGCCCGCGCATCATTTCATTGCCTCAGCCCGAGTACTCACCCGAAGGCCGCGCGGCGCAAATCAGGGGCAAGGTGGTTTTGTCAGTCGCGGTCAACTCGGATGGAAGCGTCTCTCGCGTCTCGGTCATCAAATCACTGGGCTACGGACTCGATGAAAAAGCCATCGAGACCGCCCGAAAAGGACAATTCGCCCCGGCGATGCGGCTGGGGAGCCCGGTTGGCGCCGCGCTACGGGTGGAAATTTCTTTCAACCTCCCCGAGCAGGAAATCAAAAACCCGGTTTTGAGGAATAGACCGCTCCCGCCGTTTGCGCGGCGCATTCCCGTACGGGTTCGGGCATAATCGCCAGACGTACATCCGTCAGTCGGAATCTTTTCCCGGTTGGAGTGCCCCTTATGTATCCCAATGCTTCCGGCGGTCGCCGCGGCATCACGCCCGCGCGGCTCGTACTGGCCCTCGTCATCGCCCTGAGCAGTTTCGCGGGGTATTACTTTTCATCCCAGAAAAACGAAATTACCGGCGAGACGCAGCGGGTGAGTCTGACGAAGGATCAGGAAATCTCGCTCGGGCTGCAATCCGCGCCGCAGATGATCCAGCAGTACGGCGGGGAGTCGGCGGATCCGAAGGAAACCGCGCTTGTCCGGCAGATCGGGGCCCGGCTGGTACAGCAATCGGCGGCGCGCGACAGCGGCTACCGGTTCGAATTCCACGTGCTTGCCGACCCGAACACGATCAACGCCTTCGCGCTCCCCGGCGGCCAGGTGTTCATTACCCAGGCGCTCCTGCGCCGCCTGCGGACACGCGGCGAACTGGCGGGCGTTCTCGGGCATGAAATCGGCCACGTTGTCGCGCGCCACGGCGCGGAACACCTTGCAAAAGCGAAACTGACGAACGGACTGGTCGGCGCGGTCGCAGTCGGTTCGGAAAGTCAGGCCGCCGCGCAGATGGCTCAGGCGGTCGCCGCGTCGGTGAACATGAAGTATGGCCGGGAGGATGAACTCGAATCCGACACGCTCGGCGTCCGGCTGATGGCCGAGGCCGGATTTGACCCGCGCGCGATGATCGGCGTGATGGAAGTGCTCGGAGAGGCTTCAAAGGGCGGGGCGCGGCAGCCGGAATTTTTCAGTACCCACCCGAATCCCGAAAACCGCATCGCCAAACTTCAGGCGCTGATCCAGCAGAAATACCCGTCGGGCGTGCCGAAAGGCATGGAGAAATGAGTCTGGGAGACTAAGCGTCTTGGAGTCGGGAGTCTTGGAGTCTTGGAGTCAAAGCAAAGAAGAAATCGTAACTGTTCAGAGTCCCCCGCTTTAGCGGGGAAAAGAACGGTCGCGGCGATTCATCAGAAAGCGACGTGAACTTCCTGAACGTAGGTTGCGCCGGTTGAATTGGTCCGTTTTGAATTTATCCCCGCTGAAGCGGGGGACTCTGAACAGTTACGGCGAGGATATGGGAAACGGTTTCCGACGAGACGGACGGTTTTTCGGAATTCGTTTTCTACGTCCTCACCAAAGCGCTTCGGATGGCCGAAAGATTACTTTTCCTCGTCGTCGGAAACGGTCACGTCGCTCC
>JAAFHI010000064.1:0-4045 GCA_013298335.1 Actinomycetota bacterium | reverse complement strand
GGGAAATATCAGCCCATTCCTGCCGGGTTGAAAAGTGATTCCCGCAGCCCCCAAAACGCTCCGGTTTCAAATCCGACTGCCCCGTTCCCAGAAGATTTTCGGGGCAGTCGGACCGAAAAATTACTTTTCCTCGTCGTCGGAAACGGTCACATCGCTCCGGAACCGGCGGTAATTGGTGAATTCAAAACCGACTTCGCCGTTTTCGAGGTTGGGAAACATCGTCGTGGTCGCGTCATCGAAAAGCCATTTCCGGAACGGAAACCAGATTCCCTCGGCGACCCGGACCTGTTCGTAATACACCGGGGCCTTCGCCGGACGCGCGTTCGACAGAAACGCCGTCCCCTTGCCCGGTGTCCGCTGCCAGCCTTCGAGCCGGGCGAGCGTCCGGTCCTGAACGTCGATCCAGACGATACCCTCCAGTTGCGACATGTAGGCCACCGGCTTGTCGAACGTCCGCCCCGGTTTGGCGCGAAACTCGACCGCCACCATCTCGCGTCCGTTGACCGTTTCGCGGCGGCCCGCGCCGTATTCGACGTTGTCGAGGATGACCGACGGCGCGAGCGCGTTGACCTTTTTTCCGAAGAACCCGGAACTGGCGGAGAATCCGCGATAGGTTTTCGATTCGCCCGGCGAAACGGAAAAGGATGTCCCGTTGCGCCGCTTGCCGGTTTTGTTCGGGTCGCGCTCGAATTCGTCGAGTTCGCGGGCCAGTTTCTCGCGTTCCTTCGCGATCTTGTCGGACGGCACCGGTTGGCCGTCCTCGGCGGTCAGAAGGAGCGGCGCGCGGAAGGTACTTTTCCGGTTCTGGTAGGAATCCGGGACGTAGACCTCGAACGTCCGCGTGTTTTCCTTCACCTTGCCGTCCTTGCCGAATTCGCGGCGGAACGAGGTAAAGGTCATGGTGAAATCGCCGATCTGGGCGTGGGAGCGCGGGCCTTTTTCCTGCATGTCGCGCACGAGCGCGGCCACGTCGGGAGCGGCCTCGCCGGACGCGGGCGACTGGGCGGCAACGGGGGAAAAGGCGAAGGGGAAACCGAGTACCGCGGCGAGCGCGAACGCGCCGACCGGGTTTCGCATGCGAAACGACATTGGAAGCGTCTCCATCCGGGAAAATAACGGGTGCGTGAAGGTGTCTCGGCGGAGTACGTGGCAGGAGGGGGAAAGGTTCAGCCAGCGGCTCGGAAACGGTTATTTCTTCTCTTCCTCATCCATGACGATGACTTGGCTCCGGAAACGCCGGTAATTGGAGTGTTCCACCATCACTTCGGTGTTTTTGAACGAATTAAACATCGTTGTCGTCGCGTCGGCGAACAGCCAATGGCGGCTCGGAAACCAGATACCGTCGGCGACGCGCACCTGCTCGTACAGCACGGGGGCCTTTGCCGGACGCGGATTCGACAGAAACGCCTCCCCCTTGCCCGGCGTCCGCTGCCAGCCTTCAAGCCGGACAAGCGTCCGGTCCCGCACGTCAATCCAGACCAGTCCTTCGAGTTGCCCGACATAGCGCATCGACTTGTCGAATTTCCAATCCGGCCTGACCCTGAATTCCACCACCACGGTTTCGCGTCCGTCGAGCGTTTCCCGACGTGCCGCGCCGAAGTCGGCGTAGAAGAAGATGTCTGATGGCGAAAGCACATTCGTCCCGCCGAACATTGAATTATAGATGAAGTACTTCGTTCTCTCGCGCGGCGAAACCTGAAAGGTCGAGCCGGTTTTTTCTTTGCCCGTTTTGTTTGACTCCCGCTTGGATTCGTCAAACTCCTGGGCAAATTTTTCAAGGTCACGAGTCGCCTTTTTACGCTCCTTTTCCTGTTTATCGGGCGGAACAGGGACGCCGTCCTGCGCGACAAGGAGAACCGGAACGTCGAAACTGCCTTTCCGCCGGTAGAGGATGAATTCCGGTACGAACACTTCGTAGGTCCTTTGCGACCTTGACTTCACCTTCCCGTCCATGTCGAATTTCTGATAAGTAACAGTCATGGTCTGGGTGAAGTCACCCCACTGCTCCATGCAACGCGGGCCTTTCTCGCGCATGTCGCGAATCAGCGCGTCGAGATCGGGAATGGTTTCGCTCTCGGCGGGCGGCGACTGGGCGATGGCAGGCGGGATGAAAAATGGAGAAATTCCGAACGCGGCGGCAAGCAGAAAAACACCGAGGAAAAAACGGGTTGAACGATGCATGGCGGGTCACGTTTTCCTTTCCGGTCAGGGCTGATTGTCGTCCCTCGGGACAAGTTTCAGGATCAGCGGGCCGACATCACCGTTGCAGGTGATCGTGCCGGTAACCGCTTTGAAGTATTTCCCGGTTTCGAAGTTTTGGTGGAAGACGAAAATGATGTAGGTCTGGCCCTCAAAGCCGATGAGGCGGAAACGGCCGTTCTCATCCGTTCTGACCTCCTGGGTTCGGCTCCACCCGATGGCTTTTTCCTGATTCAGCGTGACTTCCGCGCCCGTGACGGGCTTGCCGTCAGGCCAAACGACCGAACCGGTAAATTCCCGCCGGACGAGCGTGTCCACGATTTCGAAAACGAGGTTTTCAACCGACGCGCCGGGTTTGACGCGGATGATTTTTGCCTTCGCCGGATCGGTGACGCCGGGATAGTAGGTTTTCGTCAACGGAATCGACTCGACGCGAACCGGATCACCGCCTATTTCGAGCAGATAGTTCCCGGCCCGAACGTTTTTGAACTCGAAAGAACCTTTTCCGGCGAGCGAAGCGGAAAAACGGGGCGTTTCGGTCTCATCACCCTGAAAGTTCAGCGGACGTTTCACCCACCGACGAGGAGACCCCGGTGTCTCCGGGCGGACCAGCGGCTGGCCGGATTCGTCACAGGCAATCAGATTGGCTCTCACGCCCGGCCCCCAATATTTGATTCCGAGCGACAACGGGTTCCCGGTCGCGTCAACCACGCGGCCCGCGACCCGGCTGGTTGAAAGGACAACCGGATCACGAACCACGCCACCCCGGTCGTACACCGTGAACACGGCTTCGCGTTCGTCGTCTCCGAAAACCATGTCCGGTGGCGTTTTGAGACGGTATTTGTACGTGCCGGGTTTCATTCCGGTGATGTTGTACGCGCCGTTCTCGCCACTCACCGCCTCGTACGTCAGGCCGTTTTCCCCGACCACCTCGACCGTGACTTTCGGCAGCCCGACCGGGCCGTCCGCCGTCGGATACCAGCGCGTCCGATCAATCACCCGACCGGAAAAGGTGACGCCCGGCGGCGCTTCAACCGCTTTCCGCAGGTACGCAAGGTCGTCCTCGGGTTGAAATGCCTGCCCGGAAACGCCGAGCCGACCGAGACGGTCACACGAGAAAACAAGAATGCTCCGCCGCCCGTCGTCCTCGTCCACCTGGCCATATACGAGATAGCGATCACCCCGAGCAAACTGCGGACGATGATCGCGTTGATAGTTACAAACGAGCCGTACCCGTTCACCGACGGCCAGCCCCCGAAAAGATTCCTCGACTGATACTTCCACGACATCCTGGCAAAGTCCGCCCAATGCCTGCCTCATCTCCTCGATGCTTTTGGGGGGCACCGCCACGACGCGCCCGACGAAAACCATCGGATGGACGGCAAAAGTCTCCTCAACCGGGGGCGGTTCCTGACAGTCCGAAGCCGCCACCGGGAGGTTCAAAACCGCGACCAGCAGCGCGGCAAGCAGAAAAAAGCCGAAACCGAGGCGAAGCGGATGGTGCATCGACGACCTCTTTATGGAAGACAAGGAGATTGGAAGACCGGGAGACAAAAAACAAAATCAGGAAGGTTTGTCGTAACCGTTCAAGCCCAAAAACGCCAATCGGATTCCACACCGGAATTTGTGAACCGTCCGAAGCCGTTTTGCCGTCAAAATCTTCGTTTTTTTCTCATGCGCGCCGTTTTGAGGACGTTTTCCTTCGTTTCGATCTCAAAATCTCCGTTTTTTTTCCATGCGCGCCGTTTTGAGACCGTCTTCCTTCGTTTCGGTCCCGAAATCTCCGTTTTTTTCTCATGCGCGCCGTTTTGAGACCGTCTTCCTTCGTTTCGGTCTCGAAATCTCC
>JAAFHI010000762.1 GCA_013298335.1 Actinomycetota bacterium | reverse complement strand
GGAATCGACGCCGCCGCCTTCGAAGTTGACGATGCGCGTGTCGTACGCCTTGGCGACTTCCTCGGCACGCAGCGCCATCGCGATCTTGTCCGCCGCCGACATCGCGACGACGGCTTCGTCATAGAGATCAAGGTCGGGAAATTCGGTGGCGAGTTCATCGGCGTCGGGCAGCCCGGCGGTGTCGTCCACCGAAGTCGCTTCGGCAAGCGTGACCGCCGTGCGGACCAGTTCGTCAATGGCCGTGTCGGAAAAATCCGAGGTTGAAACCGAGGACTGGCGTCCGTCGCGCAGCACGCGCAACCCGAGCCCCTTCGAAGCCGATTCCTGGAGCGTCTCGACGTCGCCGAGACGGACCGACGCGGAAAATTCGACGCCTTCGCGGATGACGACTTCAACCGCCGACGCGCCCTGATTCAGGGCCTTGCGGACAATGTTCGATGCAAATTCGGGAGTGATGTTCATAGAAAAATGTACTTCAACTGCAACTGACTTTGAGAACTCAACGGTGAATGTATCAGGTCGGGGATTGTCCCCGAACCCATGTGCGGAACGCACGCAACGCCCGCGTCCGGCCTTCGACGCGGCTCATTTCAAGATACTCGACGACCGTTTCGGGTCGCAGCAGCGGAAACGCCAGGCTGGCTTCGGCCACTTCGTAATGGCCTTCGTTCAAAACGAAAAACGTCAGGCCCGTCCGGTCGAGTCGCCACAATTCGGGAACGCCCATCAATGCGTACGTCTCGGTTTTACTGGTCGAGGCACTCGTCACGTCAACTTCGAACACGATGTCGGGCGGCGGATCCTCGGGAAGCTCGATCGTCTCCTTGCCCAGTATCCGCGCGGCATTCCGAACGTAGAAGCAGGTGTCCGGCTCGGCCCCGCGCCGCAGGTCGGCCCGCTTGAGCGTGGTCGAGCCCGCCGATTCGCAATCGAGACCGAGTTCCTCCGCCAGTGCGCCGACGAGAAACAGTACAAAATCCTTTGTCCCTTCATGGACATACAACGGGGCCATGAATTCAAGTACTCCATCGGCGAAGGAAATGCGCGTGCCACCCCCGTCGCCCAGTGCTTCCAGCAACGCAAGGTAGTCGTCCCACGCGATGTTCGGCAGGCGGCGCACTTCGCCGTCGGCCAATGTGCCGACGATTCCCGCGAGTTGCGCGGGCTTCGACGTGGCAATCATTCCCGGTGCGCCCATCACGCTTGCCTCATTCTACGGAAGATTCTCCTGCAACACGCGCAGGATGTTCCCGCCCATTATCTTCCCGATTTGCTCATCCGAAAACCCTTCCTCGATAAGTGCGTCGGTCATCTCGTCGAGATGGGCCGTGTCGAACGGCGTATAGACCGACCCGTCGTAGTCGGAACCGAGCCCGACGTGGTCCACGCCGCCGATGTCGGCGGCGTGCTTGATGGCTTTCGCGATGGCCTTCGTGTCCTGTCCGCAGACGGCGGCGAAGAAGTACCCGATGCAGACCACGCCGCCGGTTTTCGAAACGGCGCGAATCTGATCGTCGGTGATGTTGCGCAGTCCCCCGCACGTCACGCGGACGCCCGTGTGCGAAACAATGATCGGTCGCGTCGCCATCGCCAGTACGTCGTCGATGACTTTCGGCGACGCATGCGCGAGGTCGATCATCATCTTTTTCTGTTCCATCTTTTTGACCCACTCGCGCCCCTTGGGGGTCAGGCCGCCCTTTTCGATGCCGTGCGCCGAGCCGCCGATGTCGTTGTCGAAGAAGTGCGTCGGGGCCATCATCCGGACGCCCGCGTCAAAAACCCGGTCGAGGTTTTCAAGTTTTCCATCGAGCGCGTGCGCGCCTTCCACGCCGAGCATGCCGCCGACGAGGCGGGGCGATTTTTCACGGCGCGCCAGAAACTGTTTCAGATCGTTCGCGGTACGGATGACGGTGAGGTCGCCGCCCGAACGCGCCGCCGCGTCGTCGAGCCTTTGACACTGGTAGATGGTCCGTTCGGTGAGGCTGGTCCACGTCCGCATGGGCCACAACTGAAGAATCGCGAGCGGCGTGGCCAGGTTCAGATTGGTCCCGTCGGTGCGATCGTTGTTCATCCCGCGCGGCGCGTTGGTCACGATGGTGAACGCCTGAAACGCGACGTTGCCTTCCTGAAGGCGCGGCAAATCCACGTGTCCCCGCGAACTGCGTTCGAGCAGATCACGCTTCCAGAGCAGCGTGTCGGCGTGCATGTCGGCCACGAGCAGTTTTTTATGAAGCGTTTTGGCGCGCTCCGACGGGGCCTTGCGCGTCGTGTAGGCGATACCGTTCATTTGCCCTTCGAGAATGCCCGGCAGAAAAATGAACGCGAGCACGATCAGAACGAGCAGGACGATGCCCGTATTGCGGAAACGCTTGCGCCACGGGCGCGGACGGTCGGTTGCCATTGAATCGGGTTCCTTCAACCTAAAATTCAGACTCGCCGAAAACCACGAGGCGATAGATCTCGGCCAGTGGCAACGTACAGTCGAGCGAAGCCAGAGAAAGTTCGACAGCCATGCCTTCAAAGTCCTTGCGGAGCCAGAATCCGTCACCCTGCCGAAGGTAGTGCGTCACGCGCGGGCTGTCCTGCGCCACGATGAGATATTCGCGGAACGACGGGATGGAATGGTAGATACGGAATTTCTCGTCGTGGTCATAACTCGCGGTCGAAGGCGACAGAACTTCCACGATCAACACCGGGTTCACGAGCATCTCGAACCCCTGCACGGTTTCCACCTCCGGTTTGTCGCACACGACGGCGACATCCGGGTAACGATACGGAAACGCCCTGGGCGTCTCGAGTCGAACGTCGCTCGTCAAAACCCGGCAGGCACGCTCCCGCAACCGATTTCCAAGCGCAACCATGATGTTCGATGCGATGAGACTATGATTGATGGAACCGCCGCTCATGGCAACGACCTCTCCATCGAAATAC
>JAAFHI010000899.1 GCA_013298335.1 Actinomycetota bacterium | reverse complement strand
ATTTTCAACTTCCGAGAGCAGGCGTCCGAGCAGGGTGGACTTTCCGCCGCCGGATGGGGCGGAAATCACCACCAGCATGCCGTAGCGGCGCGGCACCTCACTCGACATTCTGAACCTGCTCCTTGATCTTCTCGACTTCGGCCTTGATCGCGAGCGCCGACTGACTGATGCTCAAATCGCCGGATTTGGACAGCATTGTATTCGCTTCGCGGTTCATTTCCTGTGTCAGAAAGTCCATTTGCTTTCCGACTTCCGTTCCCGCCGCCGCCGCGACCAGGTCGCGCATCTGCGCGATGTGGCTCCGCATGCGGGCGACTTCCTCGGTAATGTCGCTCCGGTCGGCCAGATAGGCGGCTTCCTGCGCCAGCCGGCCTTCGTCGAGCACCGCCGTGTCGCGCAAAAGGTCGCGCATCCGGCGTTCGAGCTTCTGCCGGTAGATTTCCGTCACCTGCGCCGCCGCCGCCTCGATTTCGGGCAACCGCCCGGCAATCGCCTCAACCCGGCGTGTCAGTTCATCGGCGAGCGACGAACCTTCCGTCTCGCGCATGGCTTCCAGCGCGTCGAGCGCCTGAACGAGCGCGGTCGTCAGGCCCTCGCCGAGTTTTGCCTCGAACTCGGCATCCGGCGTGGTCGTCTGGTGAATTGCGCCCGGCAGCCGGGCAATCAGGCTCAGATCGAGCGCGCCATCGACGCCGGTCGCCGCCTGGGCCTCGCGCAGGGCGTTCACATACCCCTGAACAAGCGGAAGATTCACTGCGAACTGCACGTCCCGCGTCTGGGTGAAGTTGACCGTCGCGTCCACCCGGCCCCGCTTGAGGCGGTTTTGAACTTCCTTCTTGAATCCAGATTCGAACGGCGAAAGCTCGGACGGCATCCGGGCATGAACGTCGAGAAAGCGGTTGTTGACGGTGCGAAGCTCGACGGCGAGGGTGAAATCCGCGCCCGCGAACGTCCCCTTTCCGAACCCGGTCATGCTCTTCATCAGCGATTTTCTCCGTTACAAAACCGCAACCTTAGCACAATCGCACGTTTCCGGGGAGAAAAGTCTTTTTTAGAGTCTTGGGAGTCTCGGGAGTCTTGTGGGTCTTGGGAGTCAAAGACATTTTCAACACGTCCGACTCCCAAGACCCACAAGACTCCCGAGACTCCCAAGACTTTTCTCCCACGGTTGACAGCCGCCGCCCGACTCCCTATAGTCGCAATCCGCTCGTCGAAAGATGGGTTACATATCAGGCTCTCAGGTCCTACGCGTCCAACGGTTTGCGAACTCCGCCAGGGTAGAGATACAGCAACGGTAGTAAATTCGAGGAGTGCGTGGGGAAACTTGAGAGCCTGGCTCATTTCCGGAGCCGTTCGCGCCCGGACATCCGTCCCGCCTCCCGTTCTTCAATTCTTCGCTTTCGGATTCGAGCCGTCGTTTCTTCGCCCCGGCTTGCGACGCAGGGCCTCCAGCCTGTAGTTTTTCGCCATGTCTTACCAAGTCATCGCCCGCAAATGGCGTCCGCAGGCGTTCGAGGACGTCACCGGTCAGGAAGCCATCACCCGCGCCCTGCGCAACGCCATCACCAGCGGACGGCTGCACCACGCCTACCTGTTCGCCGGACCGCGCGGCGTCGGGAAAACCACCTCGGCGCGGCTGCTCGCCAAGGCGCTCAACTGCGCGACCGGCCCGACTGCGACGCCCTGCGGGGTCTGCTCCTCCTGTACTGAAATCACGGTCGGCAACGCCATCGACGTGCTTGAAATCGACGCCGCGTCGCATACCGGCGTCGACAACATCCGGGAAGTCATCGTCAACACGGTGGCGAACCGCCCGGCGCGCGACCGCTACAAGATTTTCATCATCGACGAAATCCACATGCTTTCGACGAGCGCGTTCAATGCCCTGCTGAAAACGCTCGAAGAACCGCCGCCGCACGTCATTTTCATCATGGCGACGACGGAACTGCACAAACTGCCCGAAACGATTCTTTCGCGCTGCCAGCAGTACGAGTTCCGGACCATCTCGGTGGACAAGATCGCCGAACGCCTCGCGCTCATCGCCCGCGAGGAAACCATCGCGATTTCACGCGACGCGCTGATTCAGATCGCCCACGCGGGACGCGGCAGCATGCGCGACGCCCAAACTTCCTTCGATCAGGTCATCGCCTTTACTGGCGCGAACATCGAGGAAGCCGACGTCCGGGAATCACTCGGCCTCATCGGTGCGCAGTTTCTGGGGCGCGTGGTGGACGGCCTCGCCGCGCAGGACGCCGGGGCGATGCTCGCGCTGACCGACGAACTTGTCCGGACGGGCTACGATCTGCGCCAGTTTCTGCGGGAACTGATGTCGTATCTGCGGCACCTGCTCGTGTTCAACACCGCCGGAATGGACCGCGAACTGCTGCCCGTCGCCGAAAGCGAGCGAGTCCAGATCGAACGCCAGGCGCGGCAGTTTTCGAACGAGGACCTTGTCCGGT
>JAAFHI010000426.1 GCA_013298335.1 Actinomycetota bacterium | reverse complement strand
TCGGGGGCGACTTCGATCAGGCCGCGGGCCGCCGTGAGGGCCGCTTCGGCGCGTTTGAGGTTCGGCGCGGCGTTCAGCCGGACGAACGCGCCGTGGGCGATGTCGAGGTGGGTCAGCGCGCGCGCGCCGTTCGACATTCCGACGAACGCCTGCCCGGCTTCGAGATGGCTGCACGCGGCTTCATAGAGAAAGCCCGCCGCCTCGAACATCGAAATGCTCTGGGTCAGCGACGCGACGGCCTCGGCCTGTTCCTCGCGGAGCAGCCGGAGGCGACCTTCGAGACGGGCGGCGAGTCCGGCGGAGTGCAGTTTCGGCGGCGTCGGGAACAGTTCCTTGGCCCGGTTCAGGTGGGCTTCGGCCCGGTTGACGTCTTCCACGGCGAGGCAGGCTTCGGCGAGCCGCAGGTGATTGACCGGCAGCCGGGCGACCCGGTTGATCTTGGAATTGAGCCGGAGCGTCTGTTCGAACAGCGAAATGGCTTCCTCGACCCGACCGTTGGCGTACATCACCTCGGCCAGCGCCTCCCAGCCACCGGCTTCAATCGAGGTAATCCCGGTTTCAAGGGCGCGTTCGATGGCGGTCCGGGCCATGCGTTCGGCGTCGTCCATCCGTCCCTGAAGGGTGCGGAACTTGCTGAACGTCCGGAGCACCATGCTTTCGGTCTGTTTGTCGTTGGCGGCGGCGAGCGTGAGGGCGCGGTCGAGCGAGGCTTCGCCCTCGGTCCACTGGCCGGCGGAAATCTGGGCGTCGGCGAGGTGGTCGTAGGCAATCGCGAGCACGTTCGGGTCGTCGGATTTTGACCAGTGGGCGATGGCGCGTTCGAGATTGGTGACCGCCGTCGCGAGGTCGCCCTGTTCGAAGGCCAGAATCGCCGTGTGGTCGAGCAGTTGGCCGAACAGCATTTCATCCTGCGCGTTCGGCGCGTCGGGCAGGCGTTCGAGCAGGGCCAGGCCGCGGGCGGCCTCCTCGCGGGAGTCGAGCACGCGGCCTTCCTGATTCGCGATGTTCGCGAGGTGCCAGCGGCATTCGGCGAGTGCGCGCAGGTCGGTCGTCCGTTCGAGCGCCTCGCGGGCCTGTTCGAGGTGGTCGCGGGCGATGGCGTATTCGTCGATGGTGGCGTAGATGCGCCCGATCAGCGCGTGGGCGTGGCCGCCGCAGGCGCTGTTGCCCGCGTCGTCGAACAGCTTGAGCGCGGTGTTGGCGCAGTGAATCGCGCGCGGCACGTTATTTAAATGATGGTGGAGGCGTCCCATCTGGAACCAGACCGAGGCCGCGGTCGCGGGCGTCAGCGGTTCGGTCCGCGAGGACAGGTCGATCTGACTGAGGGCGGTGAGGGCTTCGGCGTACTGGCCGATGGTCTCCAGACACCGTGCCAGCCGGCAGCGGGTCCGGGCGGCGGACTCCACCGTCAGCGATCCGGCGGAGAGCCGGGCGCGCAGACTGTGAATGAGTTCGCGAAGGTCCGCGTCGTTCGGCGGGACGGTCGGCAGACCGCTTTCAGCAAACATCGGCTTGACGCTCATCGGCGAAAAAAAACCGGGGGGAATGGAAAATACGCACCTGGCGACACGGCGGTAAGAGCCCAAGCGCGGATGGCGCTCGACCCGAGATTTCCCGAGAACCGTCAAGCAAGTTGACGGCAAGAAGGTAGACGCTGGTGCGGAAGGTTTACAGTAGTCGGGAAGCGATATGCCCGACAAGCGATTTTTTTCTGTCTCAGGAAGAGTCAAATCACCGGGAATCCGTCTTTATTCCTGCATTTTTCGCTATTGGAGCATTACTTTTCGCTGTATGCGTGATTCCGGGTGTTCTGGCACGGTAGTTGTCTTAGCAAAGTCACACACACCGTTATCTCGGATAAATTCATAAGTATCAGGTTTTCCCTGAACAACTCGGAGGAGGAGCCAGTGAAGAAACTTTTTGTATACCTGTTCGCCGTCATGTTTGTCGCGACCGTTTCGGGCGTGACGTTCAGCCAGATCAAGGGGCGCGCCCCGATCAGTCCGGAAGGTGATTTCGACCGCGGCACGGCGCCGCGCTACATCGCGAATCAGGTCATCATCCAGTATCACGATGACGCAACGGAAGAAGCCAAGTTCGGCGCTCGCGGGTACATCCGTTCCGCGAAAGCCACCACCCTCCTCCGGGCGGAAAATCGCCGGGCGATGGAAGCCACGATGACCCGCAAGGCGGGCGAACGCGCCGGGGGCGACGTCGAACTCGACACGCTGCCGGAAGGCATGACGGTCAAGGAAGCCATCGAATCGCTCAAGAACAACCCGGCGGTGAAGTCGGTCGAGCCGAACTGGATCTACACCAAGCAGCAGACGCGTCCGAACGACCCGCTCTTCACGAACGGCTCGCTCTGGGGCATGTACGGCGCGTCGACCGGCACGGGCACGAGCAACCAGTACGGTTCGGAAGCCGCCGCCGTGTGGAACACGGGCGTGACCAACGGCACGGGTTCGCGCAGCATTTACGTCGGCATCATCGACGAAGGTGTGCAGATCACGCACCCCGACCTTCAGGCGAACATCTGGGTCAACCCGTTCGATCCGGTTGACGGCATCGACAACGACGGCAACGGCTACATCGACGACTCCAACGGCTGGGATTTCGTCGGCAACAACCGCACGGTGTATGACGGCCCGACCTCGGGTTCGACCAACACCGACTCGCACGGCACGCACGTCGCGGGCACGATCGGCGCGGTCGGGAACAACAGCGCCGGCGTGGTTGGCGTGAACTGGCGCGTGACGATGATTCCGTGCAAGTTCCTCGGCGCATCGGGCGGTTCGACCGCGACCGCGATCGCCGCGATCGACTATCTGACCGACCTCAAGGTTCGTCACGGCCTCGACATCGTCTGCTCGAACAACTCGTGGGGCGGCGGCGGCTACTCGCAGGCCCTGGCGGACGCCATCGCGCGGCACACGGCCCGCAACATCCTGTTCGTCGCGGCGGCGGGCAACGGCGGTTCGGACGGCGTCGGCGACAACAACGACAGCGTCCCGTCCTACCCGGCGAGCTACACGAACGCGGGCGTCGTCTCGATTGCCTCGATCACCAGCACCGGCGCGCGTTCCTCCTTCTCGAACTTCGGCGCGACCAGCGTTGACCTCGGCGCTCCCGGTTCGAACATCCAGTCCACCCTGCCGGTCAACCGCTACGGCGCGCTGAGCGGCACCTCGATGGCCACCCCGCACGTTTCCGGCGCGGTCGCCCTCTACGCCGCCCGCCGCACCGCTCGCGGCGCGACCATCAAGAGCAACATCATGAGCAGCGCCTACAAGATTTCGTCCCTCAACGGACGCTGCGTCTCCGGCGGCACGCTCGACCTCAGCGCGCTCTTCAGCCGCTTCTAAATCGGGAATGCCCCGCAAAAACGAGAAGGCCGGTGAGTGATCACCGGCCTTCTTTATGTGGAGCGGGCGATGGGACTCGAACCCACAACACCCAGCTTGGGAAGCTGGTACTCTACCATTGAGCTACGCCCGCGCATTGAAAACAGGCCGTGAAGATAGTGCGCCCGCGCGGCGACTGTCAAGACAGCCATTAGTGGTTAGCGGTTAGTTGTCAGCAGTGAGTGAAAAACGTGTTGGTGGTCGGGAGTAAAAACTGACTGCTAACTGCTATTCACTCACTGCTCACGGAAAAAACTGCTTGACCGAACGGCGGAACATTGGTCATTCTGTCGGTTCGGTTTCAAATCGGATTCATCATTGATTTTGGGAAGGAGAAGACGTCATGGCGAAAGCAGGCAAGCGTTTGAACATCAAACTGCAAAGCTCGGCGAGTCCGCACTGCTACTTCACGCAGAAGAACAAGCAGAACACGACTGAGCGGCTGACGTTGCGCAAGTACGACCCGGTCGTCCGCAAGCACGTCGATTACAAGGAATCCAAGTAACCCGGTGCGCCGCGTCCGCGCGAGCGAACCATTGGTGATGAGCGTCGGTTCGCCGGCGCTTTTTCGTTTTCCGAACCGGGCGGTTACACGATGAAAAACGCCGTCGCTCCTCCTCCTTCCGCGACGGATGGCGGGGTTGAATTTCCCCCGGAAGGTGGTCAGACTGCCTTACCCGGTTCATCCGGATTTGCAAGACGTCCGGCGGTGCTCCCCGCGCCAAATCTGAGTCGTTCCTCGAAAATCGAGATGCCCTCGATCATTCCAGCCGAGACCAGCGCGTTTCAACGTCAGATCGCCACCGATTTGGAACGACCTTCCATCCGCCGTTCGCTGCTCGCCCGCGCCCACCGCGCCTACCGCACCTTCGTCGTCATCTGGGTCCTCGGCGGGTTTGCGCTCGCCGTCTACCGCGACCTCCGCAAATCGAAACGCGAGGGTTCGGCCACGCCCGAAACGCCGCTCGACGCGGCCCAGTTGCGTCGCGAGGCGATCCGGCTGCGCGACCGGCTGACCCGCCTCGGCCCGACCTTCATCAAAATCGGACAGGCGCTCGCCACCCGCGCCGATCTTTTGCCGGTCCCGTTCATCGAG
>JAAFHI010000607.1 GCA_013298335.1 Actinomycetota bacterium | reverse complement strand
AGAAAGGCATCCATCGAGGCTTCGGGCCCGTCGCCGAAGTTGGAATGCGTGCCGTCCGCGCTCCAACTGCCGAGCACCGTGCGCGGTTCGTCGTCCAGATCGTATCCGAACTCAAGCGTGTAGAACCCGACGAACCGCGCGACCGGCGGCGTTTCACGCTCAGGGCGATAAACCGCCGCGACCCAGTAGGCCTCGGTGATGCCGAGCGGTTGCGGCAGCGTGACGCAGGCGCACAGTGTCTCGTCGTCGAAACGGAACAGGTGCGCTTCCAGTCCCGTTGGCGGAATGACCACGCCGTCCTTGGCCTCCGATTCGCACCGCTTCCAGACCCAGTGCAGGAAGGCGTCTCCGCCCGATTCCAGCGCGCCGAAAAATCGTACGGGATCACCGAAGAACAGATTCGGCAGGTAGCGGTGTGCAAAGAAGTAGTGCTGGTGACGCGGTTCGTTCATCGGACGAGTTTCTCCTTTGTTGCGGCAATGGTGAACGGAAGATTTCACATCCTTCCGAATTTTTCGGCGAAGGCCTTCCGGTTCGCCAGCGCGCGGGCGCGTCGGTCGGCGTCGGTCTCAACTTCGACCGCTTTCAACTCGCCCAGTCGGCGTTCGAGCGTGTTTTTGGCGGCGCGCAGCAACTCGACAAGCGTTTTCGTCAGTTCGTCGCGACCTTCCTGATTTTGAAAAAGTGCCGTCACCCACGGATCGGGCAGCCCCGCCACGATCGCCGCGATGTGTTCCGCCGAAATCGTCGCCTGTCGTTCCGCGAAAGTATCCGGCTCAATATTTGCGCGGCAAAACGGATGCCGCCGCAGTTCCTTCAGAAATGCAGCTTCGCGGCAGGCATCGTTGCGCGTGACCGCCGCCCGCAACGCCATCGCGGATGAAAAATCGAGGCAGCTCACCGTCCCGTTCTCACAGATGAGATTCGAATTGAGCGGCGTCCGGTCGAAGTTCAGCAGCAACACGTCGAAAAGAAACACGTCGTCGCGGACGTCGAGCGCAACCGTTTCGAGATTTTCCGCCGTGAGCGGAACAGCGTCGGCCACGAACTTCGTGGCGAAATTGACGCCGGGGCTGCGTTCGGCCAGTTCGCGGATTTCGGGATCACGGTCGCGCAGTTCGCGCTCAATGAAATCGGTTGAAATGACGACCAGCGCGGGCTCGACGACCGGGACGCCGAGCGCCCGCGCCAGCCCGAAGGCGATCCATTCGACCGCCGCCGCCGGGATGCCGTCGCCGTTGCCGTAGGGCTTCACGACGTACATTTCGCCGTCGTCCGCGCGCGCCACCAGCGGCAGTGACGACCCGGTACGAATCTCGCGATGGAACTTGGTCAGATGAATCGGCTCGGACATGACGACGGGGAATTTGTGTTTTTCCAAAAGTGTGCCTAACGTTATGAAAATGACACCCGGACGGTGCGCCCGGCGAAATCATTCACCGTGAATCTTCAAAATACCACCCGCCGGGCAAAGGAGTCCCGATGTCGCAATTTTCCGTGAAGTGGATCTTCGTGCTCAATTGCAAATTTGAGTACAACATCAAGCCGCACCTGCCACCTGATTTCACGAACGGTTGCGCGTTCGAAGACAGCCGCGGAAAACGCTGGCTCGAAATTTATCCGGACGGCAGGCTGCGAATTTTGAAAGGTTACGCTTGGGACGGCTGCACGCCGAAGTTCTCCCTCTGGGACATCGTTTTCGGCACGCCCGACGGCATTCCGAGCGAGAAAACCAGAAAGCCCAAGGCTTACCATGCATCGCTCGTCCACGACGTACTGTACCAGTTTCTCGACGCCGATCTGCCCGTCAGCCGCAAAGGAGCGGATCAAATTTTCCTCGAACTGCTGACCGAACAGGATTTCGGGCCGCGAAAAATGTACTACTGGGCGGTTCGAATCTTCGGCGGCATCGCGCGCCTCGAAACACGGTGGAAACGCAGCTATAACGGGAAGCGGGTGACGCTGTAAAAAGTCACGCGCGGCGCGCCCGAACTCACGCATGAACCGTTTGAAGTCGCGCATGGCGCGCGGCACGTCGTTCATGTCCCGCTGGAAACGCTTCATGTCGCGTTTGAACAACTTCATGTCTCGCTTGAACGACTTCATGTCTCGCTTGAATCACTTCATGTCCCGTTTGAACGACTTCAAGTCGCGTTTGAACCGGTTCATGCGGTGCTTGAATCACTTCATGTCTTGTTTGAATCGGTTCATGTCCCGTTGCAACCGGTTCATGTCTCGCGGGAACCGTTCCATGTCGAGTTTGAGCTGGTTCATGGCATTGAAGAAGGGAAACGGATGCCGCTTTGAAAATCCCATTACAATGCAGAGATGTTTATCTCTTTCTGTTTGGCATCCGGTAAAACCACGCTACACTGGGCCGGACTTCACTGGCAGGTAGCGGCATATGCGACGGATCAATCGAAAATCCGCCCCGAAAGTTGTGGGCGGTCAGGTCCAACTGAAAAACAACTGGACCGAAACGCCGAATATCTACAACACGGAATCGCGCTTTCTGGAAGTTTTCCGCAAGCGTCCCGGCAAAGGGTTTCGGCACCTGCTCAAACAGCGGGACATCCATGATTTCATCGACATCATTCCCGACTGGGAAGACTTGTCGAAAGGACTCGACGCGATTGTTCTTGCTCCCGGTGACTGGGATACTTTCGGCTACCACACCACCGGAGTCGTGCATGTCTGCGCCTGGGACGCTGATCTGTGGATGACCATGACGCCGGACGGTTTCGAAAGGGAACGCGAAATCTGTGAACGCCTGGGAGTGCCCACGGAAGTTGTCGAAGACGGCATCCTCTGCAAGTTCACTGAAAGTACCGCGCGAGGTCACCAACTGCTGGCGACACTACTTCACGAAATCGGTCACCATCACGACCGGATCACGACCCGGTCGAAGTACCGAACCGCTCGCGGCGAGGGCTACGCCGAACGGTTCGCCACGGAATACACCGACCGCATGTGGGAACGTTTCGTCGAAGTTTTCGGACTTCCTGAATGAATGGCAGACTGGAACGATGAATTTCCCGAACCTCCCCGACCTTGAAGCCATTTCGCTCGACATCAGCCCCGTCACCTGCGAGTGCCGCGTCTGGAACGTGAGGCACAACCACCGGGTCGGTGCGCTCGTCACCATCAGCGGACGTTATCGGCATGGCTCGGCGGGCAAGGAGGACGCGCTCCTGATCAAGTGGCGGCTCAATCAGTTTTATGATCTGGTTCGGTTTCACGGACTCGTGGTGGATTGCCGCCACCTGGATTATCACTGGGGCGACGATCTTTCCCTGCAACCAAGCCGATGGCCGTTGGACGATGCGCCTCCCTTTCGACTCGTCATTCGTCCGGAACAGCAGGACGCGTTCACATACATTGAACCAGAGGCCTGCCACCGTTTCGATTTGGCAACCGCGCTTGATGAAGTTCACCTTTGCCTAAAAACACTGAAAAGATAACCTGTGACCACCTATTACATAGGAGAATGGAATGCTCA
>JAAFHI010000664.1 GCA_013298335.1 Actinomycetota bacterium | reverse complement strand
GTCAAGCTGGACGCCATCCCGGACCTTTCCGACACCCAGGTCATCATTTACTCCAAGTGGGATCGCAGCCCGGACATTATGGAGGATCAGGTCACATACCCGATTATCCGTTCGATGCTGGGCGTGCCGAAAGTGAAGGATATCCGGGGGTTTTCGGATTTCGGATTTTCCTACGTGTATGTCGTCTTCGAGGAAGGCACGGATGTGTACTGGGCGCGAACCCGGACACTCGAATACCTGAACAACATCCTTCCGAAGCTCCCCCAGGGCGTGAACGTGGAATTGGCCCGGGACGAAACGGCGGTCGGGTGGGTCTACCAATACGTGCTCGTCGACGACAGCGGCACGCATGACCTGGCTCAATTGCGCTCGATCCAGGACTGGATGATTCGCTTCGAACTCCAGTCCGTGCCCGGCGTCGCCGAGGTGGCTCCGCTCGGGGGGTTCGTCCGCCAGTATCAGGTCAATCTCGATCCAAACGCCCTCGTCCGCTACGGAATTCCCATCGATCGGGTCACGGAGGCCGTCAAACGCGGAAACAACGACGTCGGAGGGCGACTCGTCGAGTCTTCGGGGCGCGAATACATGGTGCGAGGGCGGGGATACGTTCGCTCCCCGTCCGACATCGAGAATATCGCGGTCGGAAACGACCCCAAAACGGGGACTCCCGTCTACGTCAAAAATCTGGGCAAGGTGGTGCTCGGTCCCGACATCCGCCGCGGCGTCGGCGAGCACAACGGGCAGGGAGAAGCAGTCGGGGCGATCGTCATCATGCGGGTTGGAGAAAACGCTTTGAACGTCATCGACCGGGTCAAGGCCCGAATCGAGGCGCTCCAACCGAGCTTGCCCAAGGGCGTGCGAATCGTGCCAACCTATGACCGATCCGATTTGATCGAGCGGTCGATCGAGACCTTGCGGGCGACCCTCATCGAGGAACTGCTCATCGTCAGCTTCGTGATCCTGATTTTTCTCTGGCACATCCCGAGTGCCGTCATTCCGATCATCACTATTCCGGTCACGATCGTCATCGCCTTCATTCCGATGCAGCAATTCGAGGTGACTGCCAACATCATGTCGCTCGGTGGAATCGCCATCGCGATCGGGGCCATGGTGGACGCGGCCATCGTGGTCGTCGAGCAGACTCACAAGAAACTCGAGCACTGGGAGGCGGAGGGGCGCCCCGGCGACTTTCACCGGGTGGTCATCGAGGCCGTCAAGGAAGTTGGGGGACCAAGCTTCTTCGCCCTGCTGGTCATCGCCGTGGGTTTTCTTCCCATCTTTGCGCTCGAGGCCCAGGAAGGTCGCCTTTTCAAACCGCTGGCCTACACGAAAAATTTCGCGATGGTGATCGCCGCCGTGTTGGCCATAACGCTTGATCCGGCCATCCGCCTCCTCTTTACCAGGATGGACCCCTACCGTTTTCGCCCACGCTGGCTTTGCGGGTTGGTCAACGCGGTTCTGGTCGGCAAGATCCATAGCGAGGAAACCCATCCAATCAGTCGGCCGTTGATGCGCCTTTATCATCCGGTGGTCGATTTCGTACTCCGTCACCAGTACGCCACCATCGCCGCCGCGGTCCTGACCATCGTCCTCACGGTCCCGGTTTATCTTCGAATCGGGAGCGAATTCATGCCTCCGCTCGACGAGGGGACCCTTCTTTACATGCCCACGACCCTACCCGGGTTGTCGGTTACCGAGGCCCAGAAGCTCATTCAGTTACAGGATCGCATCATCAAGTCCTTTCCCGAGGTGGATCGGGTCCATGGGAAGTCCGGACGGGCCGAAACCGCGACCGATCCGGCGCCCTTCTCGATGATGGAAACGGTGATCGTCCTCAAGCCGCAGGCGGAGTGGCCCAAGATCCCCCGGTGGTACTCAAGCTGGGCGCCCGACTGGTTGAGCCGTCAACTCAGACGGGTCTGGCCCGACCATCGCACCACGAACGACCTCGTTTACGGTCCTGGCGGGTTGAACGAGGCGCTCCGGATTCCGGGTACGGTCAACGCCTGGACCATGCCGATCAAGGCCCGCATCGACATGCTGACCACCGGTGTCCGCACGCCCATCGGCATCAAGGTCCTCGGCCCGGACCTGACGATTATCGAGGGGGTCGGCCAGCGCATCGAAACCGCCCTGAAGGATGTCCCCGGCACGTCCAGCGTGTACGCCGAACGGACCGCCGGTGGGTACTTCCTGGACTTCGACTTCGACCGCGAACGTCTGGCCCGATACGGACTCACCATGGATCAGGCCCAGATGGCGGTGACTTCCGCCATCGGGGGCGAAAACGTGACCACCACCGTCGAGGGACGGGAGCGGTACCCGGTCAACGTCCGGTATTTCCGGGATTTCCGGAGCGATCCCGATCGTCTGGCAAGGGTTCTGGTCTCGACGCCTTCGGGCCAATCCATCCCGCTGACCCAACTGGCGCGAATCCGGGTCCTGACCGGACCGGGGATGATCCGGGATGAAAACGGTCGCCTGAGCGGCTACGTCTATGTCGACGTCAGCGGTCGCGACATCGGGGGGTATGTAACCGAGGCCAAGCGGGTCGTCCGGGAGAAAGTCCAACTGCCGGCCGGGTACACGCTGGTCTGGAGCGGTCAGTACGAAAGCATGGAACGGGTCAAGGAAAAGCTTACTTTCATCTTGCCGGTCACGCTCTTCATTGTTGGCATGCTGCTCTATTTCAATACCAAATCCATGGCCAAGACGACGATCATTTTCCTTGCCGTTCCGTTCTCGGCCGTCGGCGCGATCTGGTTCCTCTACATGCTCGATTACAACATGAGCATCGCCGTCTGGGTCGGCTTCATCGCCCTGCTCGGGGTGGACGCCGAAACCGGTGTTTTCATGCTGCTTTACCTGGATATCGCCTATTACGCCCGCCGGGATGAGGGGCGGATGCGAACCAAGGAGGACCTTCGCGAGGCGATCGTTGAAGGCGCCGTCAAACGGTTGCGTCCGAAATTCATGACCGTGGCCGTCATGTTCACCGGACTCGTTCCCATCATGTGGTCGACTGGAGCGGGGTCGGATGTGATGAAGCGGATCGCGGCGCCGATGATCGGAGGAATTTTTACCTCGTTCCTGATGGAGCTGGTGGTTTATCCCGCGATTTACGAAGTCTGGCGCTGGCATTTTCATATCCGGCCCGAAGGGAGGGACGCGGTCTGATGCGTTTCCGATTCAAAACCGCTTGTCGCTCAAGGGGTCTGTGCGTCCTTCTTTGGG
>JAAFHI010000222.1 GCA_013298335.1 Actinomycetota bacterium | reverse complement strand
TCCGCGCCGGACCATTGCGGCGGCCTTCCGCACCGAATTCGGCAGAACCGACCGGATCAGATCGGAGTGGGAAGCCGGGAACCGCCCGATTTCCTGATGGTACGACTTTCGCAGCGCCAGGTACCCGCGCACGTCGCCGCGCCGGAGCCGGTTTTTCGCCACCGTCGCGAAGTTGGAAAAATACCCGGAGAGAATCTCGTCCGCCCCCTGCCCGTCCACGATGACCTTCATCCCCGACCGGGCGGCCTGTCGGTAGACCATCCACTGCGCCACCACGCCGAGGGACCCGAAGGGCTCGTCCTGATTGCCGACGACGTCCCCGAGCGCCCGCCCGAGCATTTCGCCATTGCTGTGGATCAGTTTGAGGTCGGCGTCGCTCGCGGCGGCGGCGATTTCCATGAACCGCTGTTCGGAAAATCGCGGATCGCTGTCGCAGTAGCCGAAGGCGGCGTGGGTGAAATTGGGGAGATCGTCTCCCTGGCGGAGTTTCTCCGCCGCGCAGATGATGGAGGAGGAGTCGAGTCCGCCGCTCAGGGAAGTTCCAATCGGCACGTCGCTCCGGGCGTGGAGCCGGACGGCGTCGAAGAACAGCGACTGAAAGCGCGTGACCGCCTCGGGTTCGGGAATGTCCTCGACGGTTTCGGGAAATGACCAGTAGGGCCGGGTCATGACCTTCGGATGCTCCGAGTTCACGTCGATCATGGCCGAGTGGCCGGGCGGAACCTGAAAAATTCCTTCGAAAAAAGAGTCGCGCGTCTCGTCGGTGCGTCCGGTCAGCAGAAAGCGGGACACGGTTTTTTCATTCGGACGGACCGCGATGATCCCCGCCGCCAGCAGGGCCTTGATTTCGGAGGCGAACAGCACCGTGCCCGCGTGCTCAGTGAAATACAGCGGCTTGATGCCGAACCGGTCGCGGGAGAGAAACACCGACCGGCGCAGGGTGTCGAACAGGGCAATCGCCCACATCCCGTTGAACCGTTCGACGCAGGCTTCGCCCCAGACGTCGTAAGCCTGAAGCACGACCTCCGTGTCGCCGGCGGTGCGGAAGGTCCGCCCCTGCGCTTCCAGTTCGGCCCGGAGTTCGCGGTAGTTGAAGATTTCTCCGTTGAAGACCAGCCAGTATCGCCCGGTTTCGTCAGTCATCGGCTGCCGGTTTTCATCCGACAGATCGACAATCGACAACCGCCGGTGGGCCAGACCGACGGTCCAGCGCCCGTTTCCCGGACACGCATCGTCGTCGAACCAGGCGGTCATTCCCTGATCCGGCGCGAAGGCGGCATACCCGTATCCATCCGGCCCCCGGTGGTCAAGCGCTTTCCCCATGCGGGACAGCAAGCCGCATGGGAAGGAGTCGCGCGATATTATTCCAGCTATTCCACACATAAAAACAGGAACAGCCTGTACGAATCCATCTCCGGGATTTCGCTTCGGCCCGGCTTTCAACCAACTCGGTGAAAGCGGAATTTTTCCTCTTCGCCGTGACGGAGGCGAGATGAGGATGACAGTACAAACCTGGAAATTTCCCCAGACCATCAACGGTGGTGGTGAGGAACCAGCGAAGGACGAAGCCGGGAGACTGACCGGCTTTTTCACCGAAACGGATGGAACGATTCCCGCCAAAAAACCGGCGGATTGAATCAATACCAGACCACGCCCGATGAATGCGTCTTTCCCAAGGTTTCCCGATTCCACCGGGAAATTGACGTCAAGTCAACCCCCTCTGGTGCAATCAGCCCCCGCCGAACCATGTCAGCCGGGTCGGCTTCAGCCGGAAGTCCATACGTTTGAACGATTTCAGCGGTCAGGCGCAGTAAGTCGTCCGGAATGATTTCACCTTCCGGCAGCCGGTATTTCTCGGCGAAAAACGTCGGATAGTAATCGCACGGACGTTCCGCGGGCCGGTCCAGCGCCGTCAGAAGGTTCTTCGCGACCGTTTCGGCATCGTGGTGAGCCACCACGTATTCCCTCCCCCGCCGCGCCCGTTCAACCCGATAGGCCCGGTCGCCGATCAACGTGCGCATGCGGTCGAGAAAGATGTCCGGCGCGATGTGGACCCCCGGACGATCCGGCGGAATCGGGACCAGTCCGGGATGGTTTCCCCCCGCCACCGCACATCCCGTCGCGAAGGCTTCGAGCGCCAGCATGCCGTAGTGGGCCTCGTTGAGTTCGTCCACCACGATGTCGGCGTCACGCAACCGGCGGATGACCTCGGCGTTCGGCAGTCCTTCGAGCAGTTGAAGTTCGAACTTCAATCCCTCGCCCTTCAGGGTGTCGAGCATCTGGAGAATTTCGGTCGTGCCCTTGTTGGAGCGGTTGGACGGCGCGTGAACGACGACCGGGACCTCCCGTTCCGAAATGTCGAAGTCGTAGAGCGAAAGGTCCACCGCCAGATGGAGGTGGTGGTAGGGCCGGACAGCCATTTCCCCGTAGGACGGCTGAAACACCAGCACGTCGGCGTACCGTTCCGCCATCCGGAGTGTCCGCAGCACCTGATCGAGCGGACGTCCGAAATCCTTGTAGGACGCATAGGCCCGTAGCCCGAACATCTCGCGCACCGGCTGCGCGCCCGACCAGTGCCGGATGTCGCTGCCCTGAAAGACGCAGACGATCTTCTTCCCAAGCCGTTTCAGGATCGGAAAATCGCGGTTGCCCGGCATCAGGCTCTCGCCGAACTGGAAGATGTAGGTGTCGAACGCCGTCAGAAAATAGGCCAGCCGGGACATCCGGTGGGCGCGGTTCACGACACCCCTGGGAATCCGGACCGCCGGATTCGTGCTGGTCTGAACCCATTCAGGGAAAAGGCTTTCCGGCAGCAGCGTGTGGTCGTAATCGAGGTCCCGGTAGAAAATTTCCTTGTGGTAGATCATCGACTCGGCGACGTGGCCGAGTTTCCGGAACGCACCGCGCAATTCATACAACTGACGGACGATTTCGCAGGTTCCGAGCAGAATTCGGTGATTTTTGGACATGGTCTCGAGAAAGTAACCGTTCCACCACTCGTATATATATTAAGGATCGCGCGCGTACGATGAATGATTCTATAAAGTTTCAGAAATCGCAGGGTTCGGAGGAAACCCGCCGCCGAACGGTCGCGAACACCAGGTCAGGTTGCTTTGCCCCTACGGCTTCACCACCACGGCCGCCGCCGTGGCTTCCGCCGCCGTCTGGACCGCCGGGTCCGTCCGGGTCATGGCGTCGGGAGAGGTGTATTTCATATAGAAACTCTTCGGGACCCGATCCAGTTTATAGAGCAGCCAGAAAAACGGGCGCATCCGCTCGAAGGTCGTCTTGTAGGTCGTGTAGTCGCGGTAGGTCTTCTTCGGCGCGGTCATCAGCGCCTCGAATTCCGCGTCGTCGTATCCGAGCCGCTTCTTGACCATTTCCACGAGGTCCGGGTCGTAGGGATGGTCCTGGGCAATGAGGTCGAGCCCTTCCTCGCGGGTCATCTGGCCGGACCGGATCATCGCCGAGTACCCGAGCAGCCGCCCGTCGATGCCAAACCGCTGCGGCATGAAATAGGTCCAGTAAAAGGCCGTGAACCGGTTTTCGAGGTGATGCCCGCCGTACCACTGCCAGCCGTACTTCTCGGTCAGCATGACCTTGGTCTCTTCCTTGCGGTAATCCATGAAATAGAGCGGGCGGATCTTCTTGATGCCGCTGAAGGCCGTCCAGCGGATGAACGTGCTCAGCGGCATGTTCGGGTAGGTCTTCATCGGGACGGTTCCGAATTTCTTCTGGACGCTCCGGATGTACTTCCCGTCCATGTAGAGCCAGCCGAGCGGGCAGCTTCCCTCGGTGCGGAAGGAATGGCCCTCGAAGATGTACTTCACCTTGTACTTGTCGCAGGCCCGGTTAAGCGTCGCGGCGAGGCCGATGTCGGTCGGCGACTCGATGTCGCGCACGCCCGCCTTGATGAAGGACCGGTAGATGTCGTCGTACTCCTCGTTGTCCACCACGTAGGTGAAGAGGTCGATGTCCAGCGCCTTCAACATGTTATGAATGTTTTCGCTGGCGATGGTCGAGTTCCACGTATTGTCGAAATGGACCGCCAGCGGACGCAGGCCGAGTTCCTTGGCCTTGACGAGCATGTAAGAAGAGTCGCAGCCGCCGCTCACCCCGACCATCACGTCGTAGGGCTTGCCCTTGCCTTCGTTCCGGATCTGCTCGGCGATGGCTTCGAGCCGCCGCGCGCCCTCGTCGCCGATCGGATATTCGGCGTCCATCGCGTCGTGCATGTGACAGTAGTTGCACACGCCCGCGCCATCGAACGTGATGCCGGAAATGTCGTCGCCGTAAAGGCACCGGGTACACCGCTTCATGACTTCCTCCCCATCGCCGGAAAAATTCGTTTCCGGATAACTTGTTCAGAGTCCCCCGCTTCAGCGGGGAAAGGGCTTTTACAACCACTCGGCTGAACGATTTTTGGACCGACCGAAACCCTTTGTTTTCAAAACATCCAACGCCTACGACAGAACCCGCCGGAGTTCGGCGCGGGTCGGAAAATTGATGAGCACGGCGCGGTTGCGTCCGTGATACACGACCATGCTTCCCGCCGCCGCCGCCGACGCGCCGCCTTCCTTGACGGCCCGTCCGAAATCCTCGACCGTCCCGGCCCCGCCCGAGGCGATGACCGGGATGTCGACCACCGACGTGACGCTTTTCAGCAGTTCGAGGTCGTAACCTTCCATCGTCCCGTCGCGGTCCACCGAGGTCAACATGATTTCGCCCGCGCCGAGGCTCGCCGCCTGCCGCGCGAACTCGACCGGGTTCAGGTCGGTCACCTTTTCCGCACCGTTCACCGCCACTTTGTACTTCCCCCAGAAATTCTTTTTGACATCGATCGAAACGATGATGCTCTGGCTGCCGAACCGGTCGGCGACGGTTTTGATGAAGGAAGGGTTTTCGACCGCGTAGCTGTTGACCGCGACCTTTTCGACGCCGAGGCTGAAGAGGTGCTTCACGTCCTCGATGTCGCGCACGCCGCCGCCGTAGGCGACCGGCATGAAACATTCGCTCGCGATTTCGGAAATGATCTTGAACGGGGGCTTGCGGTTTTCGCGGGTGGCGGTGATGTCGAGAAAGACGAGTTCGTCGACTTCCTTCTCGTTGTAGATGCGGATGGCGTTGACCGGGTCGCCGACGTAGCCCGGATTCTTGAACTTGACCGTCTTGACCAGGGCCGACTTGCGCAGCAGCAGGCACGGCATGACACGAGGTAAAAGCATTTCAGCAACGCTCCGCGAAATTTCTCAGCAGTTGCATGCCGAATTTGTGACTTTTTTCCGGGTGGAACTGCGTTCCCATGATGTTTCCCCGCTGGACCGACGAATGAAACTCCACCCCGTAGCGCGTGGTCGCCAGCGCGTCTTCGGGATTCCGGCAGACGACCCGGTAGGAATGCACGAAGTAGAACCGGGTTTCCGGGTCTTCGAGGTTGTAAAACAGCGTCTCGCGGCTGGCGGGCGTGACCCCGTTCCAGCCCATGTGCGGCACTTTCAGCTTCGCGTTGTCGCCTTCGAAGCGGAACTTGATCGTTTCCCCCGGAATCCAGCCGAGGCCGGGCAGGTCGCCCTCCTCGCTGCCCTCGGTCAGCAGTTGCATCCCGAGACAGATGCCGAGGATCGGCGTTTTGAGGTTGAGCGCCTTTTCGTTGAGCGCGTCGAGCAGTTTCGAATCGTGGAGGTGACGCATCCCGGTGTCGAACGAGCCGACGCCCGGCAGAATGAGCTTTTCGGCGTCCAGAATTGCCCCCGGATCGGAGGAAATGACCGCCTTGTGGCCGATTTTCTTCAACATGTTGAGAATCGAGCCGATGTTTCCCATCCCGTAATCCACGATGACGATCATAAAACGCCCTCCGTCACGCCTTCTTTTTTACCCGGCGGCACCGGTTTTCCCGAAATAGGAGATTTTTACTTCTCCGTCCGCCGAGATTTCGACCCTTCCCGCCGGACGGCACGGCACGCCAAAGGCAACCGTGTAGGGGGGAATGTCGCGATTCACGAACGAACAGGCCCCGATGACGCAGTGGTCGCCGATGGTCACGCCCTTGCCGATGACGGTCTGGCTTCCGATGTGGCAGCAATCGCCGATGGTCACCGGCGCGCGTTCATAGGCCGCCCCGCCGCCGGTCAGGACCCATTTCGTCGTGTCGTGGGTGTAAATCTGGACGCCCGCGCTGATGTTGCAGTACTTC
>JAAFHI010000863.1 GCA_013298335.1 Actinomycetota bacterium | reverse complement strand
CGCGGCGGTCGTCGTTGAAGAGAGACTTTACGATGAAACCTTTCTGAATGAACGGGTTGCGGAAAAGGAGGCGTACTTTGCATTCATCCGCGACTTCGCGCCCGAAAAGGTCGCGGACCGGTGCGGCGTTCCGGCGGAGACGATTCGCGCCGCCGCCCGGCTCTACGTGAAGTGCGGCCCGGCGATGATGCTCCACGGACTCGGCACGACCGAGCACCGGCAGGGCACGGAAGGCGTGATGTGCCTCGTCAACCTCGCGCTGCTGACCGGGAATCTTGGCAAACCGGGGACCGGCGTGAATCCGCTCCGGGGGCAGAACAACGTTCAGGGATCGGCGGTGATGGGTTGCGAACCCGGCGCGCTGACCGGTTCGCAGCCCATCGCCGAGGTCGCCGAGAAGTTTGAAAAGGTCTGGAAGGCCCCCGTTCCGCGCGGGAAAGGGTTGAAAATGCTGGAGATGGTCGATGCGGCGGGCGCGGGAACGCTGAAACTGCTCTGGGCCGTGGGGTACGACATCTTTCTGACCAATCCCGACGCCTCGAAAACCGCCGCCTGCCTCGCGGAACTCGAAACCGTCATCGTCCAGGACCTTTTTCTCACCGAAACCGCCGCCGCGTTCGGTACGGTTTTTCTGCCCGCCGTCTCTTCCCACGAAAAGGACGGCACGTTCATGAACGCCGAACGGCGGATTCAGCGGGTCCGGCAGGCGATTCCAAAGCTCGGGAACGCCAGAACCGACCGGGAAATCCTCGCGCTCGTCGCGGAAAAACTGGGATGCGGCGAAAAGTTCGCGTTTGAAACCGATTCCGCCGTGTGGGACGAAATCCGCTCGGTCTGGCCTGCCGTTAAAGGAATCACCTACGAAAGAATGGAATCCGGCGGTCTCCAGTGGCCCTGCCCGGACGAAAACCACCCCGGACTGGCCGTTTTGCACGCCGAAACCTTCCCGATCGGAAAAAAGGCGGCGCTGCGGGTAATTCCCTACGATGCGGGGCACGATCATTCCGACGCCGAATATCCTTTTATTCTGGTCACCGGTCGGACGCTCTTTCATTTCAACGCCGGGACCATGACGGGCCGGACGCCGAACCTCGAACTCGACCCGCCGGACCGTCTCGCGCTCTGCCCGGAAGATGCTGAAAAACTTGGGGTTGCCACCGGCGAACGTGTGACCGTCCGGAGCCGCTGGGGACACGCCGAATTGCCGGTCGTCGTTGCAGACTCGGTCAAACCGGGCGAGGCGTTCACGACCTTTCACACGGCGAAGGTCTTCATCAACCGGGTCATCGGCGACCACCGCGACGCCCTTTCGGGAACGCCGGACTACAAGGTCACCGCGATTTCGGTTGTAAAAAGTCTTGGAGTCTAGGCGTCTAAGAGTCTGGGAGTCTGGGAGTCTGGGAGTCTGGGCGTCCGGAGCAGCAACGGGGAGATTTCAGAATTTGGACATGCCGGAATTCCTTTTGAATCGGGTGTTTGTGGCGTCGGTCTACTGGTCGGTCATGGCCGTGCTGATTGCGCTGGCCCTGCTGGTCGCGTTCCTGATCGTCTACCGGATGGTGACCGACTATCACCGGCGGCGGACGCCGTTCCCGCCCCAGCCGGGCATCCCCCGCGAAAGGCCGAAGCTGCCGGAATGTCTGACCGGAGAAGGCTTTATGGAAGATATTGATGACCGGGGATGCTTCCTCGGCTTCCGGCGCATCGAGCAGGACGAAACCGGGGTGAGGTACTGGCAGCATTACGACGAGGCCGGAAACCAAACCGGGACGACGAACATTCCCTGATTGCGCCGTCGGCGAACGATTTTTGTACGTTCCGTGCCTTCGTCAAAAAGAATTTGTAATTGTTCAGAGTCTCCCGCTTTAGCGGGAAAAAGCGCGGCAGTCGGATATTTTCCAAGGAAAAATCAGGCTTTGTCCGTAATTTTTCTGGAAAGTAGGCGGGGAGATGGTCGAATTTCCGAGATTCTCCCCGCTCAAGCGGGGGACTCTGAACAGTTAAAAGAATTCGGGAGCCCCGGTGTCCCGAATCGAATGTCGATCCCGGACACCAGAACTCCCGATTTCAAGTCTCCCGGACGCCAAGACTCCTAGACTCCTAGACGCCCAGACTCCCAGACTTTCTTCACGGTCGTTTGTCGAACTCTTCCTGCGTCAGTCGGGTGATTGGCGCGAGTTTCTTTTCCGTCAGTTTGGCGTTGATGGCCGCGATGTCGGCGCTGAAGAGGGCCGCAACATCGGCTTTGCCCTTTTCGACGCGACGTTCATAGACCGGGACCAGCGACAACTGCGACTGCGTCGGTTTTCCGCCGTAGAAGCTGATGTACTGGTAGAGGTTGGCCAAATCCTCGCGAAGCTGTTCCTCGCCGGTAATCGCTCCTTCCTTCGTCGCGACGAAGGTTTTGTGGAGTGCGTCGAGCTTGTCGGCCAGCGCCGTGAGTTGCGCGACGAGGTCCTTGTTGGCGGCATCCGAGCCGAGCTGTTTGGCCCGTTCGCGGGCCTTGTCGCGCGCATCCACGGTTGACGCGTCGGTGTAGGACAACTGGCCGAGCAGATCGTAAAGCTTCAACTGCG
>JAAFHI010000319.1 GCA_013298335.1 Actinomycetota bacterium | reverse complement strand
CTACTCGCTGCTATTTCCGTTTCTTCTTCTTCGGCGGTTTGTGCTGCTTGCTGCGCTTGCCGCCACCGCCAAATCCGCCGGGCATCGGCATCTGCGGCATCATGCCGCCGAGACCGCCGCCACCGCCGCCAAACATGCCGCCGAGACCGCCGAACATCCCCCCACGGGTCATCTGCTGCATCATCTTGCGCATCATGATGAACTCGTTGAGCAGTTCCTCGACCTTCCGGACGGTCAGGCCGCAGCCTTTGGCGACCCGTTTCTTGCGCGACATCGTCGTGGTCAGAAGGGCGTGGTTCTCGCGCTCCTTCTTCGTCATCGAATTGATGATCGCTTCGGTTTCCTTGAGTTTCGTCTGCATCATCTGCGTCTGCGCCGGGGTCATGCGGAAGTTCATTCCGCCGAAAAGACCCTCGGGGAGCATGCCGAGCAGTTTGTCGAGCGAGCCGAGCTTGCCGACCTGGCGAAGCTGCGCCCGGTAGTCTTCGAGCGTGAACCGCCCCTGCATCATCTGTTCCTGGAGACGCATCGCCTCCTGCTCGTCAACTTCGCTCTGAACCTTTTCGATGAGCGAGAGCACGTCGCCCATCCCGAGAATCCGCTGGGCGATGCGGTCGGGGTGGAACTGTTCGAGCGCGTCGTACTTTTCACCGACGCCGACGAATTTGATCGGCTTGCCGATCATCTGCTTGATCGAAAGGGCCGCGCCGCCGCGGGCGTCGCCGTCCATCTTGGTCAGGACGACCCCGGTCAGCCCGATGCGTTCGTTAAACTCGGTCGCGCTCTTGACGGCGTCCTGACCGGTCATCGCGTCGGCAACGAAGAGGATTTCGGTGGGGCTCGTCTCGGCCTTGATCTGCTGAAGTTCGACCATCAGCTCGTCGTCGATGTGGAGACGGCCCGCCGTGTCGATGATCAGGGTGTCGAACCCGCGCTGCTGGGCATCCTTGAGGGCCGCGCGCGTCAGTTCGAGGGGGTCGGAGAGTTCCGGGGCTTCAAAAACGGGGATGTTGATCGCCTGTCCGATGACCGCCAACTGGTTGCGGGCGGCGGGGCGATAGACGTCGACGGAAACCAGCAGGGGGTGGCGCTTGCGGTTCTGAGAGAGAAAACGGGAGATTTTGCCGGTCGAGGTGGTTTTCCCCGATCCCTGCAACCCGACCATCATGATGACGTTCGGGGTTTTCGAGGTGAACTCGATGTCGGCGGATTCGCCGCCGAGCATGGCCTGCATTTCATCGAAGACGATCTTGACGACCTGCTGGTGGGGCGAGAGCGCCTGGAGGACATCCTGCCCGACCGCCTTTTCCTTGACCGCGTCGACGAACTGCTTGACGACCTTGAAGTTGACGTCGGCTTCGAGGAGCGCAATGCGGATTTCCCGCATGGCCGCGTCGATGTGCGCCTCGGTGAGTTTGCTCTCGCCGCGAAGCGTTTTGAGTGTCTTCTTCAGTTTTTCGGAAAGCGAGTCAAACATGGTCCGTCTCCGCTGAATCTTTCGCCCGAAGGTTCGGGCACACCTTGCCCGACGAATAAGGAAAGCGGTCAAGATAAAGGCATTCGGGAATGTCGTCAAGCAGTTTGAAGGATTGTCGGGGCAGCGGCGCGCGTGCCGAGCCGCCTTGCCATCGGTCGGAGCAGGCCCTTAGAATACCGTTTTCGCGCGTCCATATTCGCCGAGCCACATTCCCGGAGGTACGCCCCGCCGTGTCCACTACACCGAACCATCGTCAACTCATCATCATTGGGGCCGGTCCCGCCGGTTTTACCGCCGCCATCTACGCCGCCCGCGCCAATCTCTCCCCGCTCATGTTCGAGGGGAGCGGCGCGAAGCGTGAAACCGGCGAGCAGAACATCCCCGGCGGCCAGTTGATGATCACGACCGACGTGGACAACTACCCCGGCTTCGAACACGGCATCATGGGCCCGGAACTGATGATGAACATGCGGGCGCAGGCGGTCCGGTTCGAGACCCAGATTCTGACCCAGGACGTGACGAAGGTGGACCTGAGCGTCCGGCCCTTCCGGCTGTGGTCGGAAAATGACGAATACACCGCCGATTCGGTGATTATCACGACCGGGGCGTCGGCCAAGCTCCTCGGCCTGCCGACGGAAGCGCACCTGATGGGCTACGGCGTGTCGGCCTGCGCGACCTGCGACGGCTTTTTCTTCAAGGACCGCGAAATCGTGGTCGTCGGCGGCGGCGACACGGCGGTCGAGGAAGCGGCCTTTCTCACGAAATACTGCTCGAAGGTCACGCTCATCCATCGCCGGAAGGGACTGCGGGCCTCGAAAATCATGCAGGCGCGGGCCTTCGCCAATCCGAAGATCGAGTACATCTGGGATTCGGTCGTGACCGAGGTGCTGGGTGACCGCGACAGTGGCGTGACCGGCATCAAACTCCGCAACGTCCAGACCGACGAAGTGACCGACTTCACGTGCGACGGGCTGTTCATCGCCATCGGACACAATCCGAACACGAGCCTGTTCACCGGTCAGTTGGACATGAATGAAGCGGGCTACCTCATCACCACGCCCGGAACGACCAATACGAGCGTCGAGGGCGTCTTCGCCGCCGGCGACGTGCAGGATTTCACCTACCGGCAGGCCGTCACCGCCGCCGGATCGGGCTGCATGGCCGCCATCGACGCCGAACGCTGGCTCGAAGAGCAGGCCCACAAGTAAGAAGTCTCGGAGTCTGGGAGTCGGGAGTCTTGGAGTCACGGACCCGACCCCTTTCCGTTAGAAGTCTGGGAGTCTTGGAGTCGGGAGTCTCGGAGTCACAGACCCTGTCCGACGTGGCTGCGCTCCTCACTTCAAAATTCCAGTAACTGTTCCGCCCGGTTGTAGCCCTGCCTCTCAAGGACAGGGCTATTTCCATTTTTTAAGCCCCGTGATGGTTTTTGAAAATTTGAACCGGTAATAAAGACACATCGGATTTCAACGCGAGAGGCGCGGATGCGCCGCCAGACAATAGCCCCGCCCGTCAGGGCGGGGTGGATTGGCGGAAAAATCGTGAGCCGCGTCAGCGGCGGCACATTCGTTTCCGGTGCCGCGCCGTTGGCGCTCCGAATGCGGTTGCCGAGTGGACCACGCCCTGACGGGCGCGGCTATTATCTGCCGGCGCATCCGCGCCTTTCCGGGATCCAGCCAACCGTCAATTACCGAATCAATTTTTCAAAGACCATCACGAAGCTTGTTTTTGAAGAGCCCTGTCCGTTCAGGCAGGGCAAACGGCGGCTGAACGGTTACAAATTCCGAAACTCCCGACTCCAAGACTCCCAGACTCCCAGACTCCGAGACTCCCAGACGCCAAGACCCCCGACTCCCGGACTTCACTTCCGGCGTTTTGGTTCGTATGTTGGAAAGAGTACGTACCAAAAATCTATGCGCCGGGTGACCCGCCATGCCTCCCACGCTCCTCGTCTGGTTTCTTCAACAGCAGGGAAGCTTCAGCCAGCTTCCGCTTTCAATGCAGATCACGTTCATTGTCGTCGCGCTCGGCTCAACCTACGCCGTGTGGGCGCTCGTCCTGCGCGACCGCGTCCGCCAGCCGCTGCGGATTGCCGAGCAGGACCGCGTCCGGCTGGATCGACTCGCCGCCGCCGCCGACTTCGGCGCGCCGCTGCCCGACGCCTCGTACATTCTCGACCGGCTCAACGTCGGCCACCCGAGCGACGAGATCGACCGGGCCTACAGCGTGGCGCAGTGCTACGAACGCGGCATCGTCATCGTGAGCCTGCGCCACCAGCAGTGGCAGGCCGAGGCGGTGATTTCCTATGCCGAACTGGAAGCCGCGCAGGCCTACGCCGAGTACGATCTGACCGGATTGCGCGCCGCAATTCTTGGCCCATTCTCGTTTCTGATTCAGAAAAAACAGCATTTTGTCGGGATTGTTTCGCGCTCGGTTGACGGTGTTTCGCGCAATTTTCTGTTTCACGGAAAGCAGCCGGTGATTGAAAAATTTTCCGCTTTTTTGACGGCCCGCAAGCCCGCGCAACGTGAAGCGCCGGAACTCGTCGCAAGTCATGCATAGCCTTGATTTTCAGTGGCTTCCGTTCGAAAAATGTTTCGGTTTACAAATTCCCGGTGAAAACCATATAGTTTTCCCGTCGGAATAAATCGAAAACCAATTTCCAACGGAAATTAAAATTTAAGGAGAACCTGAAGATTATGGCAGCAGCAAAAAAAGCCACCGCGAAAGCCTCGGATTCAGCCGCGCCGGTTGAAAAGAAACGTCGCGGACGTTCCTCCCTCACCATCACCGTCCCGGTCAATCGGCAGACCCTTTCGCTTCTCGAAACCTGTGTGACGCTGAAGCAGGCGACCTCCACCGAGGCCGTCGCGGCCAAATTGCTCGCCCGCGCGGCGGACGATTTGCAGGCCGCCATGGCGGAACAGATCGCCGGCAATTTCCTCGCCCGCGAAAAGAAATAAAAACTGTTTCTTCAGCCAAGTTCTAAAGAAAGGGGTGCGTTTCGGCGCGCCCTTTTTGTTTTCGGCGGGAACGTGAACGACGCGGTCGCCGTTCCTCCCCTCCCTCACGGTCGGGTTTCCATACCGGTGGATCCCTGAAGCGTTTTCCAGCGGTCGGGGTTCCGCGCCGGTGGCGAACGGTCGTCACTTGACTTCGCCCGAACGCGCCGCACAGAGTACGCCGTTCACATCACCACTCCGAATTCGCGCAAAGGAACGACGAAAGAATGTCCGTCAACCGCCGACTGCTGACGCTCGATGAACTGAGTCATCTGCCCACCTGGGCCGCCGAAATGGGCCGGAAATACTTCGCCGGCGAAGCGTGCCATTTTCTGCTGCACCACAACATCTATGATCTGGTCCCGACCAAGCACAACTACGGCGGACTGATCAGCTTCTTGCAGCAGGAAATGCTCGGAAACAAGAACATCGTCCTCTACAACCGGAGCGAGGGAATTTCCTTCGGTTCGCAGGACGCCGAGCGGCAGTTTCTGGCGACGCTCCGGGTGGCGAACCCGCTCGCCGACGCCAAGGCCATCGCGATGCTTCCGCGCGAACCGGTGCAGGCGCTGGCGCAGATCGAACGCTTTCTCTACTACGGCGAACAGGTCGCGGTCATCATCAACTTTCTGGAAACGCTCGTTCCGGCGGGCGACATGGGCTATCTCAGCGGCGACGAGCGCAACCTGCTCGTGATGATGCAGCGCTGGCTGACGAGCGCGCGGCTGCTCAATTCCGACAGCCTCGTCCTCTTCGTCACCG
>JAAFHI010000807.1 GCA_013298335.1 Actinomycetota bacterium | reverse complement strand
CTGATGAGCGGAGAGCGCTTCGGGGCTGACTGAAGTTTCGAAAGCATGAGTGAGGCCGGTGCCCAGCCGGTTTTGACAGTGGCGGCGAGCCGCAACAAATCATCCCATCCGCGCTCGATCAGCGGTCGATTGATTTTGTGGCGCATGATGGCCTTGACGCGGTCACCCTTGATGTCGCCCAACCGGTACAACCGCTGGCTGCCGATGTCTTTGATCCGGGGGGAAAATCGCATCCCAAGCAGATCAAACAAGCCGAAAATGCCGTCGGTCACGCCGCCCGTATCAGTTGTGTGTTCAATGATGGAAAGCTGGGATTCGTTGTCCAGGAGGCCGTCGAGGACGATGGTTGCTTCGCTGACGGTGGCGGGAATGACTTTTGTGCCGAACTGGGAATGCTGGTCGGAGGTCCAGGTGTAGACCGAGAGGCCGCGTCCCATGCCGAAGTCTCGCGGGAGCGGAACGGCGGTGAGAGACTTGACGGCAACCGGAAAACGTTGGCCGTCGGAGGACGAGAATGTCCCGCCTCCCCATTGGGAGACAAGGGGGAGGTGGTGGTGGAAATTGATCAATTCAAGGTTGGCATCGTCCAGCCCCTCCTCTCCGAGATACCATCGTGACGCCCACTCGATGACGTCCTCGGACAATCCAGACATTTCCTTCATTCGGGCGATTCCGAAGTTGCCGCTCTGGGCCAGCAGCGCCGCGTAGAGCGCCACCATTTCTTCTTCCTTGCGACGCCGGCGATTCCCGGAATGGGTCAGGTGTCGCGAGAATCCGGTCAGTCGGTCCACCTCGATGAGGAGTGTCGGGAGCGCGATTCGTGGAAGCCGTTCGGTCACCATCGCTTCCACCACGGCCACTGAGTCAGGACGTTCATCCGGGTCGAGTGGTGAGAGGATCAACCGGTCGTCGCGATCAAGGGCGACCCCACGTTTGCCCTCAAGCAGTTCGTCCAGCGTTGCCGCCGCGGTTTCGAGTTCGGCAATGCGTGCCTCGATACGGTTATTCGGCGCAAGCGGCGCTTCGATCAGTCGCGCGGCTTCCTCCCGCATTTGAACCCATCGCACTTTCGGAATCAGATACCCGGTCGGGTCGGCGTACCGGCGACTACCCGTGACCCAAACGGTCCCGGCCCGAAGCGCGGCGCGAAGTTCCCAAAGGGCGCAGAGTTCGTAAAACCGTTTTCCAACATGGCCGTTCTCGCCGAGAACGAAAGGCTTCCACTTTTCTGGAATGAAGCCGGTCGGTGGATCTTCGGCAAAACCGCGTTTGCCTTTTGCCCAGATGTCCTTCAGGAGATTCACCGCCGCCACGAGCGGTTCGGCGCCGGGGGCCGCCCTCCAGGTAAAGGCGTCGAGGAACTGGTTCGTGAACTGGTGCAAGTAGCCATAGCGTTGGCCCAGAAAGTCGATATGCGTGTCGTCGAGGGGACGTTCGATCCGGGCGCAATCATCAACGGCGGACCGAAATTTGTCCGGCGGAATCGCGGTGAAAATTTTGAGACGCAGGTCGGCATCGGAAACATCCGGATCAAGCAGAATCTTCCCGACCAAATGAAACAACTTCACCTTTTCGTTGGTGGCCTCGGCCACGGCGCGTCGGAACTCCTGAAGTTCCTTTTCGGCCCGCCGCGCGAGGTCCCGCAGGCAACGGTCGTAGAGGTCGATGGCTTCATCGATTCGGTCAGCCAGCGTTTCCCACAGGAAGGCCACCAGGGTGGGGTACTTGCGTGAATCGGCCAGGCGGCGAAGCATCTGGCTGTCGGAGGTTCGAGCGAATATCGCGAGGGTCTTGAGCCGGTTGGGGTTAAAGGCGGACATATCCCATTGGGGGACACCGAAATCCCGGATTTTTTGGATTTTACCGAGGGTGGCAAGAATATCTTTCGGCTTGGCCTTCTTGGCGCCGGTTCTGAAATCGACGAGGGGTGAATGTGCGGCATCAGGGTCAACCTTTATGAGCGCATCAAGGCGTTCGCGCAATTCCTCGTTGAGGAGGGCGGAAACGGCCTTCCAGGTCGCCTTTTCGGCCTCCTCCCGAGCGGTCCCGATGAGTCTCTGAACGACGGTGAGTCCCGGACGGACGATTTTTCTTCCATGCAGGTGTTCGCGAAGAAGCGAATACAGCGTGTCGGGGCGGTCGTCTTCGAGCGCCCGATCACGAAGCCAGATTTGCAACGGTCTTCGGTCCCGGGTTTCGAGTTTTCGGTAACCGAGGTGCGCGACGATGTCCCGAAAGTGGGCCGTTCGGGTCTGTTCCCGTGTTCCGTAACCAGCCAGGACTTCCGGAGTCAGGTCAAGCTGGCGCGCGACGTAGGCGACAACCTCCGGCGGGGCATCCGTGATCGGCTCGGGAATGTACCCGAAATAACGAAGGGCACACAGCCGAAGCGCAAAACCGAGGCGGTTGCCGCTCCCACGCTTGGCCTTGACCACGTCAAGGTCGGAAGGTGACAGCGAAAAGTCACGGCGGAGGTCTTCGGGCTCGATCCGTTTCACGAATCCGTCAAGGCTCGGGTACCTTTCCCGGCCCGATCGTCTCGACTTCATGAACGTAATCCCCACGACTGTCAGGTAAGGTAACCGGGCATGAAACCAAGGTCCAATTCTGCGGATCGACTTTTCAAGTGGGTGATTGATGCTTCACAAGGCGGTTGAACTTTTCTGACTCGTTCAAGAAAGCAATTTCTCCAACCCCCTTTGAAACCGGAATCCCGGGAAAGACCCGGACAAGGAAA
>JAAFHI010001027.1 GCA_013298335.1 Actinomycetota bacterium | reverse complement strand
CGGCTGGCAGATTTCGGGCGTGTCGATTTTCCAGACCGGACTGCCCTTCACCATCGTCAGCGGCACGGGCCTGAGCGATGCCTCGCGGGCGAGCTACGCCGTGGGCTTCACGGGTGACCCGCGGACGTCGGGCGACGTCGGCAGCCGGGTGGACAACTACTTCAACCGGACGGCGTTCGTCGCCACGACCGGCGCCGGAAACTTCGGCACGGTCGGACGCAACACCCTGCGCGGCCCGGCGCAGGCCAACACCGACATCTCGGTGGTGAAATTCATCAATTTCACCGAACGCTACAAAGCCGAGTTCCGCACGGAGATGTTCAACCTCTTCAATCAGGTCAACTTCGCGAATCCGGGCAACGTCATCGGAACGTCCAACTTCGGACGCATCCTCGACACCGCCACCGGCCCGCGCATCATCCAGTTCGCGTTCAAGTTCCAGTTCTGAACGCGACCGGAATCAGAAAGGCCGAGTCGGAGCGATCCGGCTCGGCCTTTTTCATTTTTCGGTCTGTTCAGCCGCTGGTGCCTCTTCCTTTTCCTTCTGGAAGCCGGTGGATGAACTGTCCCGATTCCTGAAACTTTCAAGGATCGTCCATCGTACGCGCGCGATCCTTTATATACATGTACCTGAGCCGCTCAGTCCTACCGCGCGAAAATCGAGGCGAAATCCCTGAAGGCCTTGAGTTCGATGTTGTTGCCGTTCGGGTCCCTGAAGAACATCGTGGCCTGTTCACCCACTTCGCCCGCGAAGCGCACATAGGGTTCGATGATGAACGCCACGCCCGACTGCTTCAGGTGGTCGGCCATTTCGTGAAACTGGTCCCATTCGAGAATCGCGCCGAAGTGCGGCACGGGGACGTCTTTGGTGTCCACGTCGTTCGAACCCGCGTTTTCGATTTTGGTTCCCACGAGGTGCGCGGTGATCTGGTGGCCGAAGAAATCGAAGTCGATCCAGCGGTCGCTTTCACGTCCCACCGGACAGCGCAGAACGGTCGTGAAAAATTCGCGGGTCGCGGGCAGGTCGGTCACGGGAAAGGCGAGATGAAACGGGTTACGGATGGTCATGCGGCGGCTCCTTCATAGTCTTTGGGAGTAACGGTCAGCAGCGACGCCGAGAGCAGCACCATCAGCACCCAGAGCAGGTCGGCGAAAAGCAGGTGGACGAGTTGCATCCAGATCGGCGCAAGCAGCCAGACGTTGAGAATCCCGATCAGAAACTGAAAGACCACGGTGGCGATGACGGTCAGACCGAGACGGCGACTGGTCATCGAGCCGAGCGATGTGGCGCGCCAGGCGACGGCGGTCACAATCAGACTCGACAGGATGGCGACGACCGGATGGAGCCATCGCAGGCGAACCGTAAAGTGCGAAATGACCGAGGCTTCCTGTTCGAAGGCGTGCGACAGCGATTGTGCCGGGAAAAGCGTGTCGCCGAGCGCCGCGATGGCCCCGGTCACGCCGACGGCGACGGTGGCGATGAGTCCGAGCAGCAGGAGCCAGCGTTTCCCGCCCTGCGCGGCCAGCCGAATCGCGGGTCGTCCGGAAATCCACCAGACCGACAGCGACAGCGCGCCGAGCAGCAGAAACGTATTCACCAGATGGACCGACAGATACATCGCGCGGGCGACGGATTTGTTTTCGGCGACGAGCGAGAGTTTGACCAGCAGGGCCCCGATGAGGGCTTCGATGATGATGAAGAAAAGCGAAAAGAAGGTCGCATTGCGGACAATGTGCCCCTTCGGAAACTTCCGGAACGCCCAGACGAGCATGACGACGACGCCGACGAGGGCGAGTCCGCTGGTCAATCGGTGCGTGAATTCCACAAAAGTCGAAACCGTGGACGTACCGCCGGGGATGACCTCGCCGTTGCACAGCGGCCAGTGACTCCCGCAGCCGTCGCCGGATTTCGAGGCGCGGACGTAGGCGCCCCAGACGATGACGAGGACATTCCAGCCCAGTACGCCCCACGCGAAGCGGGCCAGCCCGGATGCGCCGCCGCCTTCCCAGGCTTCCTTTGTATTTGAAATCCCCTGCGAGGAGGAAACGGTTGAAATCATGTTCGGGGACCTTTTCTGAATCCGTGTAATCCGTGTAATCCGTGGCAAATATATGAATGGCCACGGATTACACGGATTACACGGATAAAAA
>JAAFHI010000432.1 GCA_013298335.1 Actinomycetota bacterium | reverse complement strand
CAGGTCGAGGTCAAATTCTCCTTCTCCCCCGCCACCTTCACCTTCAGGATGAACCCGGCGGCCTACCCGCTGAAGATTCGCTCCAACCCGACCCTTTCAAAAATCATTATCGACGGCGCGGTGGCCAGTGAAACCGACCTCGCCTCGGGCGTACTGGAACTTCCCCTTGTGAAAAGAGGGCCACATTCGCTGACTGTCCAGCACCCCGGTTTCGACGACTATTCCTCCCAGTTCGTCATGCCCGACGGGCCGTTTTCAGTGAACGTGGAAATGTTGACCACCGTCGGAGGCTACTGGAGCGGAAGCTGGCGCGAACTCGAAAAGGGGAAAACGACCGAAACCATTTACAACTTCGCGCTCGATCTGAAGCAGACCGGCACCAGCATTACGGGGACGTGGGAAGAACTCCCGGCCCAGATCTCCAAACCCGGCACCCCTCCGAAGGCTCCGAAATCGTTTCCGGTGGAAGGGACGATTTCCGGTAAACAGTTGATTTTGCAGAAGAAAGCTGACAACGGAAAAATCCTGAAATACGAGGCGAGGGTTGGCGACAGCGGCCGCGAATTCACCGGAAATTTCATCACCGACAAAACCAGCGGTTCGTGGTTTGCGGCCCGAATGGAAAGCAAGCCCGTCCTGAATCCACCGCTCACGCCGCTACCGACGCCCGGGATCGGCGCACCCGGCTTTCCGGGGCCGAAATTGCCGAGCCTTCCTCCGGGCGGAGATGGAAGTACGTTCGCACCGCCCGGAGGCGCCGCGCCGCCGGTCAGCGACCCGCTCCAGCAGGCACGCGAACTCTACGAGCAGCGGCAGTATCAGGCGGCGCTGAAACTGTGCGAAGAAGTGCTCAAAGCCGATCCGAAGAATCAGGCGGCGAAAGACCTCCGCAACCGCATTCGTAAAACCATCGAAATCCTGAACCGGCAGAATGCCGAAAAATCCGAAAAAACCGATCCTGCGAAACCGCAAAACGAATGAATTCAACGAATACCATACATAGTTCGCCGCTTCACCGATGCCTACGTGAAGCGGTCGCCATCATTCTTCTTCTGGTCGCCGGATTCGGCGCGGTCCACCCCGCCGTGGCACAGGACCCGAAAGCGAAACTGACCCTTGAACAGATCAAGGGTCTCTTGAGCAATGGGCTCCCCGATACCGCGTTGGCCGGCGAGGTTCGCGACCGGGGTATCACCTTCAGTGATTCGCTCACAAAACTGGTCCTGGACGACCTTCAATCGCGCGGGGCCGGCCCGAAAACACTCCGGGCGCTGGAAGCCTACCTGCCGAAATCGGCGATCCGGGTTTCGACGCGGCTTGAACGCACAATCGTGCTGGTTGACGACAAACAGTACGGCATCACCAGCCTCGACGGTTCGTTGCAGGTCAACGACCTCGAACCCGGCGAACACACGGTTGAAGTCCGGAATCGGCCCCGGTATCGCGACACCAAGGTTCGGGTGGTGCTGAAACCGAACGAAAATCAGGAAGTCGCGGTGACGCCGGAACTTGCCATCGGATTTCTGACCGTCACGGTTTTGACGCCGAACACCGAAGTGCTCATCCGCGGCGATCTGGCTTCTCTTTCAGGGCAGTTTTCCGGACGTGAAGTCGCTCCCGGAACCTACGTACTGGAAGCTTCAAGCAAGGGTTATCAGACGTTAAAGCAAAATATCGAAGTGAAGGCCGGTCAACAGCTTTCGATTCCGATCCGGCTTGAAATTGACCGCGAAGGCTTGAACGGAATCCTCCTTCAATCCCAGAAAGCCTTTTCTTCCAGGAATTACACTGGTGCAATTCAACTCGCGCTTCAGGTCACGAGTCTTGTTCCAAGCGATCCGGGGGCGCTCGTCATTCTCGCGCAGTCCTCCTTCAAGCTGAATGACACCAGAAATTTCCTTCTTTACGGGAAAGCGGCGCTTGAGTCAGGCGCGGCGCTCGACTTTCCCGTCATCCTGAAAACCGAAAAACCCGCCACCGCCCTTCCAGGCACGTTACGCGTTACCTCGACATCCATTTCGGTTATTGGGGAAAACGGCCAGCCGATTCCGAGCATTCCCCTTGAGTCACTTTCCGGCATCGCTTTGAAGGGGGAAATTCAGGACGAAGTATTCCTGATCCTTTCACTTCCGAAGAATGAAGGAAGTAAAAAGGGCGTCGATCACACCTTTTCACTGCTGAACGGCTTCTCAGGAAAAACCTTCAATCAGGCCGATGAAAACCAACTCTCGCAAAGAGATACGCTGAATGCCCTTTGGAACATTCAGGGCCTCCTGCAACAGACGACCGAGGCGCGGAAGGATTTCCTGCGGATTGCTGGACCGGATGCCGGGCCGAAAACCGATGTTCCTCCCGTCAAGGTCGAAGGTGACCCGGCGACGCCCCCGGTTGCCACCAGGCCGAAAAAGGAAAATCCGAAAAAGGAGAACGACAAGGAGAACGTCCCAACCGAAACCCCGAAACCCGCCGATCCCCCGCCCCCGACGATCACCCGACGGGCGGTCGAAGCCAGAACGACTCCCGAATCCAATCGGGCGGCAAAAATTCTTATCGGACTCGCTCTTCGAAACGCGGGCACGACCGAAAAGATCGAACTGGTCAAGGATGCCCGGTTCAACGGGAAGCAAACATCCGACAAGCACCAATCCGAACCGGCGGACGTCAATTTCGCCTGGATCCGCCCGAACCGCCTGCGCGAAGACTCCGCCCTTGGAAATATGCGTGAAACCGTCGTTTTCAATGGCGATTCCGCCTGGGAATCAATCGAAGGGCAGGTTACCGAGTCGAATTCGCCGGAGAGCCTTCGCCAGCGGCGGATTCAGGCCAAGCTCTTCGGCCCCGGACTGTTCCAGCAACTAAAGGCCAACGAGAGCTTTGCCGAACGGTACACCCGGTCAAGGCAGGACGGCACCTCCCTCCAGGTCATCAAGGTAAATGATTCGGATGGAGATATTTACGAGGTTTTCTTCAATGTTGCGACATTGCTCCCCGAAAAGTGCGTCTACGAAATCCCGACCGAACTGGGCCAGCCGCTGGTTATTGAAGATCGCTTCGAGGATTTCCGGACGGTCAGCGGCGTTCTGCTTCCCTTCAAGGTTTCGCGGTACATCGGCGGCAAACTGGTCAAGGTCATGGAATTTTCCGAGGTTCGGGTCAATGAACGCCCCAATCCGGGGGTTTTCAAGAAGCCATAATGGGACAAAGCACAATCCTCCTGCCGCGATTCGATATCGAAACCACCCTCCTCGGTGGCCAGGCATTCCGGTGGGAGAAAATCGGTGAAAACCAGATAACTTCTTTTCAAGGAATTGTTTCAGGGCGGATTCTTCAAGTTCGATGGGAAGATGGCGGATACGTTGTCGATTGCGATTTCACCGATACCAACGCGGAATCCGCCCAATTTATCCGGGGCTACTTCGATCTTGACCGAGATTACGGTTCAGCGAGGAACGCCCTGATAGCCGACCCGATGCTTCGCCATTTTGCGTCCTCCCTTTTTGAAGACTGGGACGGCCCGCGCATTCTTCGCCAGCCATGGTTCGAAACGACGATCAGTTTCATCGTTTCCGCCAACAACCACATTCCCCGCATCCGCAATATCCTTCGCGTTATCAGCCGGACGTTTGGTAAAAAAATATCGAACGAGGCGAGCGGTGACTACGCCTTCCCCACCCCGGAACAACTGGCCGGAGCCGACCTGTCCACCCTGCGTGGGGAATGCAATACCGGATATCGGGACATTTTTATTCGCGATACCGCCCGGCGGATGGCCGACGCTTTTTCCTACTGGAACGAAGCGACCCTCCTTTCAACGGACGAACTCCGGACCGCCCTGCTGGAACTGCCCGGCATCGGTCCAAAGGTCGCCGAATGCATCCTCCTTTTCGGCTTTCACCGCTTCGAGGCATTCCCGGTCGATACATGGGTTCGAAAGGCGGTGTCGGAGGCCTACTTCGGCGGCAGAACGATCCCCGACGGCGAAATTCGACACTTTGCCGCCGATCATTTCGGCCCCAATGCCGGGTTGGCGCAACAGTACCTTTTCGAAGCCGCCCGGAAGCGGGGCTGAATCGCCTGCCGGGTTGCCGGTGGACAGCCTTTTCGGCGGGGACTATGATGACCGCCGAAGAAATCACCAATCCTCTTATTTTCAAGATTTTAATCGGAGGTCGCCTGATGAACGGCAGTCTCACGACCGTCAGCCTTCCGGACATTCTGCGGAAGATCTACAGCGATCGGCTGACCGGAGAACTCGTCCTGACCCGCGGCGAGGAATACAAGCAGGTCTATTTCGAAACCGGAAACATCGTTTTCGCCGCCAGCAACCAGCCGCAGGACCGCATCGGAACGTCCCTGCTGCGACAGGGCATCATCAAGCCCGATCACTTCGAACAGGTTACGGCGCAGGTTTCGGAGGGCAAACGGTTCGGGC
>JAAFHI010000905.1 GCA_013298335.1 Actinomycetota bacterium | reverse complement strand
TGACCCGTCCCCCGGTCTGGCGGGCAAGCAGTTCGAGATCATTCGGCGGCTGCCTGATGTAGTCGTCGTATTCCGTCTTGATGAGCGGGCAGATGCCGAAGACAACCGCGTCGGAGCGGCTGATTTCCTCCAGCGCGCGTTCGCGGGTCGCCTTGCTGACCGTGTTCTGGCCGTCGGAGACGATGATGATCACCCGGCGTCCGTTCTCATTCACCAGCCGGCGTGCGCCGATAAAGGCCGCGTCGAAGATCGCCGTCGCGCCGCGCGCGTCGAGATTGCGCGTCGCGGCCTCCAGCGAAGCCAGCGAATCGGTCAGGTCCTGCCGCAGATACACATCGTGGTTGAATGAATAGAAGGCAGCGCGGTCTTCGCCGCGAAGCGTCTGACGCAGAAAGTCGATGGCGGCTTCCTGTTCCAGCTTGAGCCGGTTGCGGACGCTCGAACTCGTGTCGAGCATCACGACCATCCGCAGCGGAACTTTTTCCTGACGACCAACCTTGCTGATGGACTGGGGCACGCCGTTTTCGAGAATTTCGAACTCATCGTCACGGAGATTCAACACCGGCTGCCCGGTTTGGGCATTGACGGCGGCCAGCACCGTCACGAGGTCCGACCGCACAATGATGGACGTGCCGTCGGGTTCCGTGGAACGTCCCTTCACGTCCGGCGGGACGGGAATGACCTGGGCCTCGACGCCAATGACCCCGAAAAGGATTCCGATCAATGCCAGTCCGAGCATACGGAGCGGTGATTTCATAATGCGGCGGCTTCCGTTCTTTCGATGCGTTCCCCGACTCCGACCGTCGCGCGCCAGCCGTCAAAGGCGTGCAGCGCGATTTCGACCTGACGCGCCTTGCGGTCAGGTTTGCTCTTGATGCGTTTCCGCTCGGATTCTTCCAGCGGCGGCAGCAGACCGAAGGTGATGTTGACCGGCTGGTAGTTGCCGGTCTCGCACTTCGCGACGTAGTTGATGAGGCTTCCAATCGCGGTTTCACGCGGAACCGGCACGGGAGTTCGATTTTGCGCGAGTTCGGCGGCGAATATGCCGGTCACGAGGCCGGTCGCGAGCGATTCGACATAGCCCTCGACGCCCGAAATCTGTCCGGCGAAGAAGATGCGCGGGTCGCTTTTCATCCGCATCGTCTCGGTCAGTACCTTGGGACCGTTGATGTAGGTGTTGCGGTGAATCTGGCCGAATTTGACGAACTCGGCGTTGTGCAGGCCCGGAATCATCCTCAGAAGATCGCGCTGCGCACCCCATTTCACCGAATTCTGGAAACCGACGATGCTGTAGCTGTCGGCGAGCAGCGTTTCCTGCCGCAACTGGATCGCCGCCCAGGGCGTCCGCCCGGTGCGCGGATCGGTCAGCCCGACCGGTTTCATCGGACCGAAGCGCAGCGTCTCGCGACCGCGCCGTACGGCCACGTCGATGGGCAGGCAGGCTTCGAAATACTGGGCTTTGCCTTGCTCGAAATTCTTCGGTGGCACGCATTCCGAGGCGAGCAGCGCGTCGATAAAGGCTTCGTACTCTTCCTTGTTGAACGGACAGTTGACGTAATCGTCGCCGCCCTTGCCGTAGCGCGCGGCCTTGAACGCAATCGAGAAATCAATCGTGTCGGCTTCCACGACCGGCGCGATGGCGTCGTAGAAATACAACTGATCGTCGCCGGTGAGTTTCTGGATGTCGGCGGCGAGCGCGTCGGACGTGAGCGGCCCGGTCGCGATGATGACGATGCCCTCGCGCGGCACTTCGGTGATTTCCTCGCGCCTTACCTCGATGCGCGGATGCGCGGCAATGCGCGCGGTGACTTCCTCGGCGAACTTGTCGCGGTCGATGGCGAGCGCCGCGCCCGCCGGAACGCGCGTCGCATGCGCGACGTCGATGAGCATGGACTTCGCGCGGCGCAGTTCCTCTTTCAAAAGGTAGGGCGCGCTGTTGACCTCGTCGGATTTGAACGAGTTGCTGCACACGATTTCGGCGAGCCGGTCGGTCGTGTGAGCGGGCGTCGGTCGCACGGGACGCATTTCGTACAGCACGACGTTCGCGCCGCGCTCGGCGGCCTGCCATGCGGCTTCGCTGCCCGCGAGTCCGCCGCCGATGATGGTGATGGTTGGTACGTTCGACATTGACGCAAGAACCTGTTCGGAGTGAAACTGCCGTTCCCTTCAATACTGAAGCGACGCGAACGGAATCGCCGATTGTAGAAACCGCTTCCCCCACAAGCAAGCGGCCGTTACCGTAGTTAGCCGCCGGAGACGTGCATGAATCAGGAACGAAGAAAGTTCATCGGAAGTTTGGCGCTCGGACTGATGCTCGGCGGGCGGGTGTTCGGCCAGTCGGGCCGCGTCGGCGACAAAAGCACCTCGGTCACGATCAACCTCATCGTGCAGGCCGAGGACACGCCGACCGATGTGCCCCAGCTCACCGCCGCCGATTTCGC
>JAAFHI010000809.1 GCA_013298335.1 Actinomycetota bacterium | reverse complement strand
CTTCTCCCCATCGCCGACCAGATCGACCGCATCCGCGACGAACAGGCCGCCGAAGAAGGCGAACCAGTAGTCAGTAGCCAGCAGTCAGCAGTCAGTAGTCAGTAGCCAGCAGTCAGTAGTCAGTAGCCAGCAGTCAGTAGTCAGTAGTCAGTAAAATTCCCAAAACATTGATTTTAAAGAATATAGCCCATAGCCGGACCGAAGGGAGGCTATGGGGACCGAGTAGTCAGCGGCCAGTAATACCTCAAATTATTGATTTTAAAGAATATAGCCCATAGCCGGACCGAAGGGAGGCTATGGGAATCGCGCGGCCAAGAGGCTATGGGAATGGCGTATCGGGTGGCGAGGTTGTGGCCCCCAAAAACAAAAAAGGCGACCCGGTGAAGGGTCGCCTTTTTTGCCGTTCGTTGGGGACGCCGAACGGATGAAAAACGGTTTAGCGGTCGGCAATCGGCGTGTATTCCAGCTTTTCCTCGCCGGTGTAGAACGCCAGCGGACGGATCAGGCGGTTGTCGCGCAGTTGCTCGACGGTGTGGGCCATCCAGCCCGAAATGCGGCTGCACGCGAAGATCGGGGTGAAGAGGTCCACCGGAATTTTCTGCGTGTAGAACACCGGAGCCGAGAAGAAGTCCACGTTCGGATAGAGGCCCTTCTTTTCGAAGGCGAGCGTTTCGATGCGCTCGGCCATGTTGTACCACTTGGGATTGCCGATATCCTCGCCCAGCTTCTTGGCGAACTTGCGCAGCACGGTCGCCCGCGGGTCCATCGTGCGGTAGACACGATGGCCGAAGCCCATGATCTTCTTCTTGTTGGCGAACAGGTTCAGAACGTATTCGTCAACTTTGTCCTCTTCGCCGATTTCGAGCAGCATTTCCAGCACCCGCTGGTTCGCGCCGCCGTGGAGCGAACCGGCCAGCGCGCCGATCGCGCCGGTCGCCGCCGCGTGGACGTCCGACAGGGTCGAGGCGATGACCCGCGCCGCGAAGGTCGAGGCGTTGAGTTCGTGGTCGGCGTGGAGAATCAGACAGACGTCAAACACGCGGGAACTCGACGGATGCGGCTTCTCGCCGGTCAGACCGTAGAGGAAGCTTTCCGCCATCGTGAGCGAGTTGTCCGGTTCGACCGGCGCGAGACCCCGGCGAATCCGGTCGTAGGCGGTCGTGAGCGTCGTCATCTGCGCAATCAGCCGGACCGCCTTGCGGACGTTCGCCGCGTCGGAGTTGTCATGGCCGTCCACGTCATACATCGAGAGCGCCGAGGTCGCCGTCCGCAGCACTTCCATCGGCGTGGCGGTTTTCGGAAGCCCGCGCATCAGGGCGTAAATCTCTTCCGGAACGCCCCGTTCGGCCTGCAACTGCGCGATGAAACCGTCGAGTTCGGCCTGCTTCGGCAGGTGGCCGAACAAAAGAAAGAACGCGGTTTCCTCAAACGTCGAGTGCTCCGCCAGGTCCTGAATGTCGATGCCGCGATAGGTCAGACGACCCGCCGCGCCGTCGATGAAACAAATGGAGGATTGGGCGGCAAGTACGCCTTCCAACCCTTTTACAAAATCTTCTTGCGCCATGACTGCTCCTTACTGGGGTATGTCGGTATAAAAATCTAGGGGTTGGCCCTCGTTACGGTGCCGACACTGGTCGGGGAATGCTGAACGTCGCGGCGGGGTGACGTTGGACGTTTCAGCCCCCGGGAATCCCGAGGCGCAACCGGCTGCGGCCGTCGAACATGGCTCGCCGAACACACAACGGCGAAAGTGGGGGGAGTCGTTTCCGTATTTCGAGTCCTACACAAAAGTGTACGGATAATAACAAACGGATTTCGAAACGGTCAACGCGCCCGTCTTGAATCCGGGAAGAAACCCGGAACGGACACGCGGAAAATCGCGGGGACCGGCTTGACAAGCGGCGGGCCGGGCCATAACCGTACCGCGACGATTTCCCAGATTCATTTCCGCCTTCCTTCCTTCAACCGTCATGAAAGACTTTCTCGAAGCCCGTACCCTGTCCGCCGCGACCGTCACGGCGCTGCTGGACCGCGCCGAAACCTTCCTTCCGCTCTCCTCCGCCCCGGTCGAAGTCCGCGACACGATGCGCGGAAAGCATCTGGTGACACTGTTTTCCGAGGCCTCGACCCGCACCCGGACCTCTTTTGAACTCGCCGCCAAGCGTCTCGGTCTCAAGGTCATCAACATCGTCGTCGCCATGTCGAGTCTCTCGAAGGGCGAAACCCTGCGCGACACGATCCTCACGCTCGGCGCGATGAAACCGGACGTGGTGGTCGTCCGGCACGCGGTCGCGGGCGTCCCGCAGTTCATGGCCCGGTTTTCCGACGCCCACTTCATCAACGCGGGCGACGGCGAACACGAACACCCGACGCAGGCCATGCTCGATGCCTTCACCATCCGGAAACATCGCGGCCCGCTCGCCGGACTGCGGATCGCGATTCTCGGCGACATCCTCCACAGCCGCGTCGCCCGGTCGAACGTCCAGCTTTTGACCACGATGGGCGCCCATGTCCTTCTCGGCGGCCCGCGGACCCTCCGCGCGCCCGGCATCGAACGCTTCGCCGACGGCAAGCCCGGCACGATTACCATCACCAACCGTGTCGAGGACGCCATCGAGGGCGCGGACGCCGTCATGATGCTGCGAATTCAGCAGGAACGGTTGCAGGGGGCGTTTTTCCCGTCACTCGGTGAGTACTTCCGCTGCCACGGACTGACCCGCAAGCGGCTCGA
>JAAFHI010000811.1 GCA_013298335.1 Actinomycetota bacterium | reverse complement strand
CCGATCTACTTCGCGACGTCGGCCTTCGGTCACTTCGGACGCACCGGCGACACTTTCACCTGGGAGCGGACCGACCGGGCCGAAGCCCTGCGCAAAGATGCCGGAATCTAGCAAGAAGTGGTTAGCAGTCAGTAGTTAGCAGTCAGTCGTTTCGGCGATTTTCTATTTTCTACTGACTACTGACCACTTGCTACTAACTACTAATTGGGAGAACAGAATGAGCGCAAGTACAGGACAAGTTCAGAATTACGATGTGGCCGATATCAATCTCGCGCCGCTCGGCAAGAAGCGGATCGAATGGGCGGAGCGCGAAATGCCGGTGCTGCGGTTGATCCGCGAGCGTTTTGCCACGGAGCGTCCGCTGGAAGGCATGCGGCTCGTGGCGTGCAGCCACGTGACGACCGAAACCGCGAACCTCTGCCGCGCCTTCAAGGCGGGCGGCGCCGACGCGGTGCTGATCGCCTCGAACCCGCTGTCCACGCAGGACGATGTCGCGGCCTCGCTGGTGGTGGATTTCGGCATTCCGGTGTATGCCCGCAAGGGTGAAACGACCGACGATTACCGTCGCCATGTGCTGCTTGCCCTCGACCACAAGCCGCACATCATCATCGACGACGGCGGCGACGTGGTTTCGACCATCCTCAAGGATCGCCCTGAACTGCTGGCGAACATCATCGGCAGCACGGAAGAGACGACGACGGGCATCCAGCGCCTCAAGGCCATGCAGGTGAGCGGCGTGCTGCCGTTCCCGGTCATCGCCGTCAACGACGCGCAGACCAAGCACATGTTCGACAACCGCTACGGCACGGGCCAGTCGACGCTCGACGGCGTCATCCGCGCGACGAACATGCTGCTCGCCGGTAAAAACCTCGTGACCGTCGGTTACGGCTGGTGCGGCAAGGGCGTCGCGATGCGTGGACGCGGCATGGGCGCGAACGTCATCGTCTGCGAAATCAATCCGATTCGCGCCATCGAAGCCGTGATGGACGGCTTCCGCGTGATGCCGATGGCCGAGGCGGCGCCCCTGGGCGACATCTTCATCACCGTCACCGGCAACCGCCACGTCATCGACCGCGACCACTTCGCGGTGATGCGCGACGGCGCGGTGGTCTGCAACTCGGGTCACTTCGATCTCGAACTGAACCTCGTTGCCCTCAAGGAACTTTCGAAGGGTGTGACCGATGCCCGTCCGTTCGTCGAACAGTACGAACTGGCGAGCAACGGCAACCGCATCAACGTCCTCGGTGAAGGCCGTCTCATCAATCTCGCGGCGGCGGAAGGCCACCCGGCGAGCGTGATGGACATGAGCTTCGCCAATCAGGCGCTGTCGGCGGAATACCTCAAGAAGAACGAAGGCAAACTGGGCAAGGAACTCTACGTGCTCCCGTCCGAAGTGGACGTGGAAATCGCCTCGCTCAAGCTGGCGGCGATGGGCGTCAAGATCGACACCCTCTCGGCGGAAATGGTCGAGTACATCAATAGCTGGGAACACGGCACCTAGTTTCCGACTGGATGAAGAAAAAACGGGCCGCCCGCACTTTTTGCGGGCGGCCCGTTGGCTTTTGGCGGACGGTTTTTTCAGGCGGCGACCTTTTCGCCCTTTTTCAGGTCGAAGGCCGGCAGGTCGATCTGGAAGGTGGCCCCGATTTCGGAATCCACCAGCCGGATGTCGCCTCCGGCCTTGAGGGCGGCTTCCCGGACCGACGGGAGGCCGAGGCCGAAGCCTGACCCTTCCGTCCCTCCGCCGTCGAAGAGACGCGCCCGGAGTTCCAGCGGGATGCCGGGGCCGGTATCGGCGAAGGTGATGCGGACCCGTTCGCCGATCCGTTCGCCGGAAACGAAGATGTGACCGCGGCTCTGCATCGCCCGAACGGCATTTTCGGCCAGATTCCGGATCATTCGGGTCAGCGTCAGCCGCGTCAGCCCGCAGGCGACGAGATTCGGGGGAAATGACCACTGAACGAAAACCTCTTTTTCGGGAATGACGATGTCGACGCCGAGCCGGACGGCTTCGATGACGTCCACCGCCTTTTCACCCGAGGATTCCGCTTGGGAATCCGCCAGAAGCTGGTCGAACATCTCCGAAAGGCTTTTCGCGCTTTTCATCGAGTTCTTGATTAGTCGCGAAACGTCGGAGGTTTGTCCCTGTTCCAGATAGGTTTCCATCAACGACAGTGAACCGAACAACCGCAACAGTTGATTCCGCATGTCGTGGACGAGGGTGCAGGTTTCGTCAACGTGATTTGGCATCGGGAATTCCTTTGGTTGTGACCTTGGAGAACGAGAGGAAGCTGGCTTCCTGACCCTGCGAAAAGGCGAATCCGCCGGGACCGCCGGACGCGGATCGGATGCCTTCCCCGAGGTAGAAAACCGAGTTGGTTTCGGGTTCGAAGAGCGAACCGCCACCGAGAATCCGCCAGCGTCCATCGGGGGAGGCGAAAATGTAGTCAGGGGAAACCCGGACCCTCGTCCGTGTTCCTTCCGGGGCCGATTTTTTGAGGCGGTTGCCACCGCCGGGCGGCGGCGGGGGTGGGGGCGGGGGCGGTGAACTGATGGGAGACGGAAGGGTCTCCATTTCGGCTTCCTCGCCGCCATTCGTCCCCGCGCCGGGAAAAAAGTTGTTGGCCGATGGCGCGGCCAGACTTCCAGCCGGGCCGCTGACGGCGATTTCACCCCGAAAAGGGTTGACGCCGATGGAACGGGCCGCAAGGTAGTCGCGCCAGCCC
>JAAFHI010000692.1 GCA_013298335.1 Actinomycetota bacterium | reverse complement strand
GTTTACCGAAGTGGTCGGGAAACTGACGAACGGCAAGCCGTTTCACACCGACATCGTCGTGGGCGTTTCGGGCACGCTGATGGACCGCATGAAGGACAAGGGGATCAAGGTTTCGGGCAAGAACACCCAGAGTAATGCCTGGCTCAGCGCGCTTCTGCTCTATCTGCCCTTCTTCCTGCTGGTCGGGTTCATCTTCTTCATGATGCGCCAGATGCAGGGAAGCGGGAACAAGGCCCTCTCATTTGGCCGCAGCCGGGCCAAGCTTCTCTCCAACAACGCCAAGCGGGTGACCTTCAAGGACGTGGCCGGGGTTGAGGAATCCAAGGAAGAACTTCAGGAAATCATCGAATTCCTGAAAGAACCGCAGAAATTCCAGAAACTCGGTGGCCGCATCCCCAAGGGAATCCTGATGATGGGACCTCCGGGCACGGGCAAAACCCTGCTCGCGCGCGCGGTGGCGGGTGAAGCCAACGTCCCGTTCTTCTCGATTTCGGGTTCGGATTTCGTGGAAATGTTCGTCGGGGTGGGCGCGTCGCGCGTCCGCGACCTGTTCGAGCAGGGCAAGAAGAACGCTCCCTGCATCATCTTCATTGACGAAATCGACGCGGTCGGGCGCCATCGCGGCGCGGGCCTCGGCGGCGGACACGACGAACGCGAGCAGACGCTCAACCAGTTGCTCGTCGAGATGGACGGTTTCGAATCCAACGACGGCGTGATTCTCATTGCCTCGACCAACCGCCCGGACGTGCTCGATCCGGCGCTGCTCCGTCCGGGTCGTTTTGACCGCCGGGTCATCGTCAATCGTCCCGACGTGAAGGGGCGTGAGGGCATTCTGGCCGTCCACACGCGCAAGATTCCGCTCGGCGACGATGTCGATGTTTCGGTCATTGCCCGCGGAACACCCGGTTTCACCGGCGCGGACCTCGCCAATCTGGTCAACGAAGCGGCCCTCAACGCCGCCCGCTGCAACCAGAAAGTGGTCTTGATGAAGGACTTCGAATGGGCCAAGGACAAGGTCATCATGGGCAGCGAACGCCGCTCGATGGTCATGTCGAATGAAGAAAAGCGCAACACCGCGTATCACGAAGCCGGTCACGCGCTCGTCGGCATCAAGGTTCCGAACGCCGACCCGGTCCACAAGATCACGATCATTCCGCGCGGTATGGCCCTCGGTCTGACCCAGCAGTTGCCGGAAGCCGACCGCTATTCGCACACCCGCGAATACATTGAAGGGCAGATTGCCATCCTGATGGGTGGTCGTCTGGCCGAGGAAATCTTCCTCAACCACATCACGACCGGGGCGTCGAACGACATCGAACGCGCCACCGAAATGGCTCGCCGGATGGTGTGCGAGTTCGGTATGTCGCAGCTTGGCCCGTTGACCTTCGGCAAGAAGGAAGAGCAGATTTTCCTCGGACGTGAAATCGCGCAGCACCAGGACTACAGCGAGGACACCGCCATCAAGATCGACCAGGAAGTGAAGCGGATCGTGATGGAACAGTACAACCGGGCCCGTCAGATCATCCTCGACAACAAGGATGCGCTCGTCCGGATGGCCGAATCGCTGCTCGAACGCGAATCGCTCGACGCGATTCAGGTTCGCCGCCTCGTGACCGGCCTGCCGCTCGACGACGACTCGACGCCGATGGGCAACAGCCGCGACGACAAGCCGCAGGATTCGCCGCGTCCGTCGGTGCTCAAGCCGATCATCCCGCCGGTGACCGACAACCCGGCCACGGCGTAACCGCCAGCCAGTTTGGAAACGGAAAAAGCCGCCCTCACGGGCGGCTTTTTTCATGGCGTATGCGGCCAAATGAATTTCTTGGCATTCAGGGACTCCTCCGCTAGAGTTTTCAGGCTCGAATCCCAAACCAGGAGAGGTTGTTCATGAGTTCTGAAGAAACGACCCGAAACCTTGAAGTTTCAACTGATTACAGAACGAAGGAAGACCTGAAGCTTGTGCTTCGGGAAGTGATGGAAAGTGTCGTTACCGAAAGCATCACGCCTCAGTTCATAATTATTAACGAACGACTGACCGCGATTGAAAACCGGTTGGTCGCACTTGAAGCCGGGCAGGAAGAACTCCGGCGCGAACTCAAACTGACGAACAGCAAGATGGAAACGCTCAACCGGTACATTCTCGACGCGCAGGGCCGAATCCTCGACGTGACCGACCGGATGGATGCCTTCGAGCGGTCATCCGCCGCGTAAAGCCGAGGACCTTACCAGAAAGTGTAAAAAAGCCGCCTCACCGGGCGGCTTTTTCAATTTCCGGATGGTGGAACTTTACGCCAACTCAAACAGTCGCTTGAAGTTGGCGGTCGTGATGCGTCCGATTTCCTCCATCGGAAGATCGCGCAGACCGGAGAGGCAGCGGGCAACTTCCACCACGCGGGCCGGTTCGTTGCGCTTTCCACGGAAGGGTTCGGGAGAGAGAAACGGGCAGTCGGTTTCGATGAGCAGCCGGTCGAGCGGGACGTCCTTCGCGATGTCGCGCAGGTCCTGCGCCTTCTTGAACGTCACGTTCCCGGAAAAGGAAATGTGGAAACCGAGTTCGATCCCGGCTTCCATCAGCGGACGTGAGCCGCTGAAACAGTGGAAGATGCCGGGACGCGCGACGCCGGTCCAGTGTTCGCGCAGCAGGGCGACCATATCGTCATCGGCATCGCGAATGTGCAGGATGAGCGGAAGGTTGTGCTCCCGGGCGAGTTCCATCTGCCGGATGAACACCCGCTGCTGCACGTCGCGTGGCGAGTTGTCGTAGTAGTAATCCAGCCCGATTTCGCCCCACGCCACGATCTTCGGATGACCGGCGATGGCGATAATCCGTTCCTCAAGGGCCTCGTTGTAGGCTTTCGCGTCGTGCGGGTGGACGCCCACCGCGCCGAACACGTCGGAATTGCCCTCGACCAGTTCCATCCCGACCGTCAGCGAGTCGCGTTCGAGATCGCCGCCGCAAATTTCGAGAAACATTTCGACGCCCGCGGCGCGCGCGCGGTCGAGGACCGCCGGACGCTCGTCGGCGTAGCTGTGGAAATCGACGTGGCAGTGGGAATCGACGAACATAGTGGGAAGCAGTTAGTGGTCAGTGGTCAGCAGTCAGTATCAGTAGTCAGCGGGAAGAAGAAGATTTTG
>JAAFHI010001086.1 GCA_013298335.1 Actinomycetota bacterium | reverse complement strand
TAGGCATGGGCCTGCAACTGGGCGGGTTTGTCGGAGTTGTAGTGAACGCGGACGTCGTCCATCGAAAGTCCCAACATGGCCTCGACACCGGATTTGAGCGAGTCGGGCAGACCAGTCCGGTTGGTCGCGGCGCGCTGCGTGATCGTGGTCGAAGCTACGGCCTTGGTTTGAACGGTTTCCTCTTCCTCATTGCAGGCCAAACACATGCGCTGGACGGGACGGGCGGCGAGCGCCGAGGCCAGCTTCGCCTGCGCCGTCACTCGCGGACTCCGGTCGAGCTTTCGCTGGAGGTTTACCGTCGATTGGGTTCCGGTGGTCGGGCCGGTCTGATCCGTCGCGCGGGATGCTTCCTTCATGGAGGGGGTATCCCAAAGGGAAGACCGTGAACCCGTCTCCTGTCTGGGATGGGACATGTGACTCACTGATTTGACTGTACCCATTGGTGCCTCCTTTTCTTTGGGAAATGACTGGTTTTTCAAAATTTCGAGAAAGCCGACCGGACAAAAATCGTCATCCCGGTCGGGTCCGGCGATAGGGGACGGCCGTCCATGGAGGACTGACGAAGTCACCCTGATCCGGGTAAGCCGGATACAGGACTTCAAGTTCGCCGATCAGCTTCCGCACCGTATCGAAGGTCTCGAAAACGGCCTGACCGTGAGAATCGAAAAGGGCGTAAACGGGCGGTTCTTCCGCGCGACTGAGTTTGGCAAGGGCGATGGTTGCCGCGCCGATGGTGACCAGCAGTCCGGTATTCGGTTCCGCCGGTTGGAGGAATTCGGCAATGGGCTGGTAATCGCCCTGCACGCTGTTGAGATGCCCTTGCCCGATCCCCTCGGCCCCGTCGTCCAGAGCTTCCAGATCCGGGAAATGGCGGATGACTTCGTCGGGGGCGAAATACCGGTCTTCCAGTTTTTCGGAAGCGGGATCGTCCTCGATGAGTTCGGGGACATCTTCCGTGCGTTCGGAAACGGAAAGAATTTCGGTGGTCGGGGAGGGCGTTTCGTGGGAATTGGTGGATCGTGATTCGCCCCCGATTGCGGAACTTGCCACGGGAAGAGGGCGCGGTTCTTCTTCCTCAAGGTTGCTACCGGGGACGAAATCGGATTCGCCGGGAAGCGGAAGTTGCGAATTGGTCTCCTCCGTTTTGGAGACTTCCGGCTGCAACACGTTCTCGCCTGGCGTTTGTCCGCGCAGTTCCGCGTCCACATCGGTTCCGGTTTGCAACAACCGGAAAAGCATTTCCCGCGTGACCGGCGTTTCGGGGTTTTTCAGAAATTCCTGAAGGGCACAGGCCGCGATGCTGGTGCAGGCGATTCTTCCCGAATGATGGGGGTAACGGTTGCCGTAAACGGTTCCCTGACTGAAGGTGTCGGGAATATCGGAAATCGGATTTTGAGAAGACGCCGGATCGGCGCTGGTTTCGACGGGCGGGGTGTCGTTTTCTCCCGTGGTTTTGGAGGGCTTCTTGAGTTCCGGCGCCAGGCTTTTGGCGTAGCGGTACTGGGCGGTCGTAAGTTTCGCCGGTTGTTGGGTCGTGAAGTTGTAGTTCCGGTGAAGCCGGGTGGTGGCCCCCGCCTTCCGGATTCCTTCCACGTCACCTTCTTTTTTGTATTTCCCGCCCACGGACACTTCGATCTGAAGCAGTCTCGAATTGCGGAGACGGTCGGTCAGTTCGGCCCCCAGATTCTCTTCCAGGGCCAGCACTTCCCAGAATTCTCGAATCACATCGACCAATTCTCCCGCGCAACCTCCGGTGTACCCGCTTTTTTGCTTCGAGCCGCAACTGCTTCGGTTAATGACGATGGAAATGGTTTTTTTCGATGTAATCCCTATGATCCCCTTTTCCTCACCCGATGAATCGGCTTTAAAGGGTCTGAACTCCTGAATTGTGTCTTCCAGGATATGTCGCCAAGTCTGGCTGCGGACCGCCTTAGCTTCCGCATGAATTTTGTCTCGGGAATCGCCTTTGGGAAGAGTGAGGCGTTCCTTTGCGATGCAAAGGAACGCCTCAC
>JAAFHI010000472.1 GCA_013298335.1 Actinomycetota bacterium | reverse complement strand
GGGCGAGGGGCCGGTCGGTAATGGCGTCTGGGCAAATACCTGCAACGAAAGCGGAAGTGCCAGAACGAAAGACAGAAACGCGGACTTCGGGCGAAGAAATTTCATGACCGTGACTCCCTTTTTGAACCCGACCGGAAAAAAGGAAGGCGAAACGGACGGTTTGAACCCGAAAGTTCACGTTACCGTTCGGCGGTTTCTTCGGTCGGCTCTTGGTTTGAAGTGTCGTTCAAGCCCACCAACGGAAAAACGGGGAGTCGAGTTCCGTCGAAAGCGGGGAAGGGAGCATCGGACGATGGAAAAGCTTTTCGATATGCGGATGAACGATGGGTCGCGGCATTTCACCGATTTTCCGGTGACGCTCGACTGGTATGCCGTCCGCGATCACGTCAAAACGTTACCCGGCGCGATTCTGACCCGGTTTGTGACCGACGGTTTTTCGGAGGCGTGGATAGATTTCACCTATCGTGGCCACCGGTTCAGCATCAACGATCAATACGGCGACTACTGGTTTTTTGTGGACGATCCGACCTGCCCTGAGGAAATCCTGCTCGAAGTGCAGGCGCATTGGGCCAAGCTGTTTTCTTGAATCCATGTCCCATGCCCTGTCCCCCATCCCCGGTTCATGCCTCGTGAAGCTCCTCGAAATACCGATGCGTATGGGTAATCCCGACCTTCAGGTTGTCGCGGCAGGAATGCTCATTGCCGACCGTGCCGGATGAATCGGTGAAGTCTTTTTCAAGTACCTTCGCGGCCATTTCGTAGTGGTGCTTGCGCCAGGAAAACAACTGGTCATCGAAGTTCGCGATCTGGCGTTTCAGCATTTCGAAATCGGGTCCGGCAAGGTTTGAATCGGCGGCGATCCGGTCGTAGGCCACGCGGAGCGTCCCCCGGCTCGCCCGGTCGCGCGCGACGGTCGCGAGGAGGCCGTTTTCGCCGCCGTACTTTTCCTGAAAATCGACCATGCCGGGACCGGCGATCTCCGCGTGATACATCTCGTCGGCGCGCCGACCAACCAGCAGTTCAATCACGGTCAGGTGCGCGCTTTGCAGCCCAGACGTCACGCCGAGTGCGCCGCGAAACGCCATAAACTGTTCGCGGCTCAGGGTTTTCATCACGTCGAACCCCTGCGTGGCGAGGTGGAATTCGCGATTGACGCGGTCCATCAGCGCGGCGGCGGACGCAACTTCGGGCGGCGTGCCCATCAGGCGGCGAATCGTTTCGTCGAGGTTGCGGATGACCTGCGCGAACCAGAGTTCGAAGTGCTGGTGAACCGCGATGAACATCGGTTCGTCGAAGCAGTCGGTCTGCGCGTTGGATTGAAGGTCGTGGATGGCGTCGAGCTTGATGTAGTGCCAGTAGGTCAGTCGGTCGGTCATGATTTTGAAGGTATGGTCAGGGAGTATCCCCCGACCATACTTCATCGCCATTGACCCGACAACCCGCCTGACATCGTCCTTGATTTGGAACGGTCGGGTTTGGAACCCGGCGGTTCAGGCGGCGCGAAGGGCGGGTTCAATCCGTTCGAAGTGTTCGACGGCGGCGGTTACGCCATCTTCAGCGCGGATGTGCGCGCCGAGTTCGGCGGCCCGTTTGTGCATCGGAAGGTCGGAAACCGTTTTGAGAAGGGCCTCGGCGAGTCCCTCGCGGGTGAGTTTCGCCCGCGGAATCGGACGCGGACCGGCTCCGAGCGCCGCCACCCGCATTCCCCAGAAGGGTTGGTCCATCGTGAAGGGAACGACGATGGCCGGAACGCCCGCGCGGAGCGCCGCGCCGGTCGTCCCCGCGCCGCCGTGATGGACAATCGCCGCCATGCGCGGGAAAAGCCAGTCGTGGGGCAGGGCATCGGCGCAATAGACGTCGTCGACATTGGAAAGCGTTGAAATCCCGCCCCATCCGGCCAGCAAAACCGCCCGGACGCCGGCATCGCGAACGGCCCCGAGGACCAGTTCCGTCACCGCTTCGGGTTTTTGGGTGGCCATGCTTCCGAAACCGATGCTGACGACCGGGCCGCCCCGCCCGAGAAATGCCTGAAGCGCGGGTGGCGGCGTCCAGTCGGGCGGGGCCGGGAGTGTCCAGTAGCCGGTGACGTGGCGCGTCCGGCGGGAATCGGGCGGAACCTGAATGACGTGGCGGCTGAAACCGTACAACACGGCCAGATCGCTCGCCGGTCGCGGCTTCCCGGACAATCCGAGCACTTTTTCGCGTGCGGTGGTCATTGCGCCCTTGAATGGCGACCACAGCACCAGTTCGGAAAGGTGGTGGCTCAAATGAAGCGCCCCGCTTCCAAGCCAGCGGGGCGTTTTCGGCAACAGGATACCCGGATAGGCGTCGGTCGGCGCGCCGACGGGGTGTAAATGCGTTTCAATGAAGGGTTTCCCCAGCTTTTCGGCGACGGCGAGGCCGATCACCATCCCGCCGACGCCCCCGGTGACGACATCCGCGCCTTCGCAGCCTTCGAGCGTCTGTTTCGTCCATTCGTGGATGCGGGGCGGAATCTCGCGGGCGGCGAAACGCATGCTGGATACAAAGCCGCGTTCGATGGCGCCGTTCGATCCCTTGAGGACGGCTTCGACGCTGCCGGAAAGATGGGTGACGGGGATTTCGGCTTCCGAAAACATCGGCGCGAGGTCGGAGGGGGCAACGGCGCGGACGTCGTGTCCGGCCCGTTGCAGGCCGAGCCCCAACGCGACGTACGGTTGAATCCCACCCCGGGTGTCATTGCAGACAACGGCAATTCGCATTGAACTTCTTCCTTTGAAAATGTCCGAAGCGTGGTTCGAACGACTTTGTGAGTAAACCCATTGGATGAACGGTTTGTTCCCGTGTTCCAACGCCGGTCGGCGGCATTCGTTCCCCGGTGCCGGTACAAACGCAAAGAGCCACGGTGCGTTTCCGGCGCGCCGTGGCTCGATCCAACTTCGCAAGTCTCAGCAAAAAAAGGATTTACGGTTCCTACTCCACCAGCATCGCGTCGGCTTCGATTTCGACCAGCATGTCGGGCGAAATCAGCCGGCTCACTTCAACCATCGAAGTCGCCGGACGGATTTTGCCGAAAAATTCGCCGTGAGCGAGGCCGACTTCCTCCCATTTGGAGATGTCGGTCACGTAAATGCGGGTTCTCACAACGTCTTCAAGCGAGGCCCCGACGCTTTGGAGCGCGGTTTCAATATTACGAATGATTTGAACCGCCTGGGCATAGGCGTCACCCACGCCCACGAGTGTGCCGTCCGGCGTGGTCGCGGTGGTACCTGAAACATGGATGTGCGGCCCGATTTTCACCGCCCGCGAGTAGCCGACGATGGGTTCCCATTTGGTGCCGGTGGCAATGTTGGTGCGTTTCATGGTCTGCAAGCTTTCAGAAGGTTTTGGTTTGGAAGATCGACTGAAGGATGGAAGGAAAACGATGCTTTCTGATTAGCTTAAAGCCCAATCAAACCATTTTGCCAATTCTCCGTTTCGTGCCCTGTCCAGTTGCTTTTCCATTTGATTGAGTCAATCCGCCAACCGTCTTGCTTCTTCAATACAACGAACCTGTAAATGAGTCTTGGGCATTTCACATCAATGTGGGTGCGGCTTTTGGATGGGTTTTCCTCAAATATAATCGCCTCCTCTTTAATGTCGCCATAGGTTGGAGGCATACCGTACGAAAGCAATCCATCAACGTAAGCACGTCTTTTTATCGTGCAGAACTCCAAAATCAGTGCTGCATGCCTTTGCTTCATGACCGGATTTGCCATGGATGTTTCACGGTCTTTGAACATTTCAATTTCCCATTCCGTCCAGGCTTTCGCGAAGTTGAGCACGGTTTCCCGTGGTGATCGCCTTTTTTCTAAATCCGCCACTTTCTGTTCTCCGGAAGTTGATGGTTTGTAGAGGACAGCGCTCCCTGACGGTCAGGCTGCGGTTCCGTTTTTTTATCCTAGCCGGTGGTGCGAAGGCCACTCGCCACCGCGTTGACGGTGAGGAGGAGTCGCCGCAGAAGTTCTTCGTTCTGAAGGGAATCGCCGTTCTTTTGGCGTTCGCGCCAGGTGCGGAGCAGTTGGATCTGCTGGCGGTGGAGGGCGCGCAGGCCGTCCTGCCGCATAAACAGTGTGGCGTAGGTGCGACTCCGTTTTTCGGTCAGCGGCCCATCGAAAATCCTTTCCAGCAGCCGGTAGGTCCGGT
>JAAFHI010000731.1 GCA_013298335.1 Actinomycetota bacterium | reverse complement strand
TACGTGGGAAAGCATGTCGGGCATCGGTTTTCGGCAGAACGACTGCGCGCCGTTCGCCAGACCGGGAAACTGGAACGACCCGGACATGCTCGTCGTCGGCGTGGTCGGCTGGGGCGACAAGACGCATCCGACCAAACTCACGCACGACGAACAACTCACCCACGTCACGCTCTGGAGTCTGCTCGCCGCGCCGCTCATCATCGGCTGCGATCTGACGAAACTCGACGATTTCACCCTGCGGTTGCTGGCGAATCCCGAAATGATCGCGATTGACCAGGACGAACTCGGCAAGGCGGCGACACGGCGCTGGAAGGACGGCGACCTGGAAGTGTGGGCGCGTCCGCTGGCGGATGGAACCGTGGCGGTGGGTCTGTTCAATCGCGGGACGCAGCCGGCAACCGTGACGGCGGATTTCACAGCCTGCGGCATCACCGGAAAACAGCCGGTCCGCGATGTCTGGCAACGGAAAATGCTCGGAAGTTTCGGCAATGAATTTCGGGCGACGGTCGCGCCGCACGGCTGCGCGTTTGTCGTCATCGGCACTTCAAACACGAAGGCACAGAGACACGAAGACACAAAGCGATGATTTCCCCCTGTGCCTTTGTGTCTTCGTGCCTTTGTGTTCTTTCTTCCCCGAACCATCCACCAACAATGAAAAACCGAACCTCCGCCTTTCTACTCGCCTTTTTCGCACTCGTCGCGCTCACGCTTCCGCTTGGGGCGCAAACGAAGTTTCAAATGTGGACGGGCGCGACCTACGACCCGACCATTCCGACGTTCAGGCAGGTGCTCGGCTACGACGTGGGCGACCGCATCACGAACCATCCGGGCCTGATGAAGTATTTCGAGGCGCTTGCCGCCGCCGCGCCGACGCGGATGGTCATCTTCGAACATGCAAAAACCTGGGAAGGCCGGAAACTCGTGTACGGCGTGATCGGTTCGGAAGCGAACCTGAAACGGCTCGACGAAATCCGCGCCGGAATGGACAAGCTCTCCGACCCGCGCAAAACGACCGCGGCGGAAGCGAAATCCCTCGCCGATTCCCTCCCCGCCGTGGTCTGGCTCGGGTACAGCGTTCACGGAAATGAAATCGCCCCGGCGGACGCCGCGCTGTTCACGGCGTACCATCTGCTCGCCGCCCGCAACGACAAAATGGTGGACGACATTCTCGCCAACACGATCATCCTCATCGACCCGATTGAGAATCCCGACGGGCGCAACCGGTTCATCAACCACTTTGAATCGGCGGAAGGGATGGAATCGAGTCCGAGTACGCTGTCCGCCGAGCACAACGAACCGTGGCCGAGCGGACGCTTGAATCACTACTGTTTCGACATGAACCGCGACTGGTTCGCGCTGACGCAACCGGAAACGCAGGGCCGCATCGCGACCTTCCTGAAATGGCATCCGGTGGTGAGCGCGGACGTTCACGAAATGGGTTCGGACGCGACCTACTATTTCCCGCCGCCCGCGCCACCGACCAATCCAAATCTGGCGAAAGACGTCATCACGAATACCGAGATGGTCGGGCGCAACATCGCGAAGTGGTTCGACGTCAACGGCATCGACTACTTCAACCGCGAAGTCTATGACGCGTTTTATCCGGGCTACGGCGACAGTTGGCCCGCGATGAACGGCACCATTGCCATGACGTTCGAACAGGGATCGGTGCGCGGACTGGTGGTCAAACGGAGCGACGGCAAGGAAATCGCCTACCGCGAAAGCGTCCAGCACCATTTCATCGCCTCGGTCGCGACCTGCGAAGCGGCGGGGAAAAACCGGGCGAAAATTCTCGACGATTACTTCAAGTTCCGCGCGTCGGCGATTGAAGAAGGAAAGAAGGAAGCGGTGCGTGAATTCATTCTGCCGCGCCGGGGCGACGTGTCGCTGGTGGACAAACTCGCCGCGCTGCTCGAACGGCAGGGAGTGGAAGTTCAGTTCGCCTCGGCGGCGTTCAAGGCGAGCGGGCAAGAATACCCGGCGGGAACCTACGTCGTGTCGTGCGCGCAGCCGGCGAAGCGGCTGATTCGCAGCATTCTCGATAAAAACACGCCGCTCGACCCGGAATTCGTGAAGCGGCAGGAATCGCGGCGCAAGCGGAATCTGCCGGACGAACTCTACGACATCACGGCGTGGTCGCTGCCTCTGGCGTTCAATGTGGAAGCGATTCCGAACGCCACGGATTCGACGGCGGGCGGCAAGTTTGTCAGATGGTCGCCGAGACCCGCGCCGACGGTCGCGGCGGGGGCGACGGTGGCCTACCTCGTGCCGTGGGGCACGGCGGCGAGCGGGCGGTTTCTCTGCGCCGGTCTGCGTGAAGGTTTGCGGATGTACAGCGCCGACAAGCCGTTCACGCAGCAGGGCCGGACCTATCCGGCGGGCACGCTCATCATCAAGCCGAAGGATCACCCCGACACGCTCGCGGCGACGCTTCAAAAGATTGCGACGGCCACCGACGCGGAAGTTGTGGCGACGAATACGGCGTGGGTCGAGGACGGCATCAATTTCGGCAGCAACAACGTGGTTTATATGCGGAAACCGGAGATCGCCATCGCCTGGGACGCCCCCACGGCGGCGACTTCGACCGGCGCGGCGTGGTTCGTACTGGAACGGCAGTTCAACTATCCGGTGACGGTGATTCGCTGCAACACACTTGGTTCGGCGGATTTGAGCCGGTTTCACGTCCTGATTCTGCCCGACCTCGGACGCGGCAGTTACGCGAGTGTTTTCGGAGATGACGGAAGACGCCTGCGCGCGTGGGTCGCGGCGGGCGGCGTGGTCATCGGCATCAGTCAGGCGGTCGGTTTTCTGGCCGATCCGAAAGTCGGATTGCTGGCGCTGGCCGAGGAAAACGGGTTGAACGACGCGAAGAAGTCGGACGGGAAGCCCGGTCCCGACGGGCGCATACCGGGAAGCGTCATCAAGGACGAGGACGAATTCAACCGCGTCATCGAACCCGCCGACGCGCCGCCCGACAACATTCCCGGCGCGATTCTCACCGCCCGGCTCGC
>JAAFHI010000112.1 GCA_013298335.1 Actinomycetota bacterium | reverse complement strand
TTTTCAGGTTCAAAGCCCCTCGCTTTTGCGAATTTCCCCGCGCCAGCGAGGGACTTTGAACGTTTACAGCGTTACCGCTTCGATGACGCCGATCCAGTGGTCGGCACCGAGTTCATTCTTCGCGAAGGTCGCGATGACGTTGAACACCTGGTCCGAGAACCCGCCGATGTTCAGGATGTCGCCGCGTTCCGCCGCCTGCGTCGTCGCGTACGGCTGGATGTCGATGCAGACGAGTTTCGCGTTCGGGTTGCGCCGCTTGAACGCTTCCCACTGCTTCATCGTCTCCGTCGGGCTGCCGCCGAACCGTCCGTGCTGCGGCGTGTCCATCCACGACTCGTTGTCCGAAACGTAGATGAGCAGGTCGCCCGTGGCGTTCCGCCGGTTCAGTTCGGCCAGCGGCGCGCTACAGTTCGTTCCGCCCGCCGGCAGGCTCGCCAGCTTCTTCGCGTTGGTCATCACCGAATCGCGCGGATTCAGTTCGACCTTCACGATGTTCGTTTCGAACGGAATGACTTCCGCGTCGCGGTTCTTCCGCAGCACCGACGCCGCCACCAGCGCCGCCACGTCGATGCAGCGAACCTTCGACGTCGCGCCCGGACGGTAACCCGTCACCGCCGAGTGCATCGAACCCGAGACGTCGGGGAAGACATACACCTTTCCGCCGAAGTCGGGGACGTTGCCGATGGCGACTTCCATCGCGTCCTGCAACGCTTCACGGACGATGCCGGGGATGTCCCCGCCGGCGTTCGTGTAGGCGTTGAGCAACTGGTACGGGAAGACCCGCGCCTTCGCAATCGCCTGTTCGTCGCGCAACTTGGCCGCGATCTGCTCCGGCATTCCCTGAAGGTCGAACACCCCGTGGCGCGCGAACGTGTTCAGGTTCATCCGGGTCATCTGCCAGCCGGCGTTCCGGGCGATGGCCCCCCAGTCCTTCTTGCGAAGGTCGAGGGCGGTCAGCATTTCGTGCGGAACCTTCGGCACTTCATCGCGGTTGCCCGCCTTGAAGGATTCGAACTTCCGGACCAGTTCCGGCAGATCGCGGTGTTCGTACTTCCGCCCGATCAAATACCCGTAGAGCGCTTCGCGTTCCTTCGAGTCCGGCTTCGGGTGGACCATCTTCACGACGTCCGCCAGCGACGGCGACTGACCGACCGAGGCCGTGAACACCGCTTCCGGCGTCCGCGACGCGAACCAGTCACGCACCTTGCGCTTCGGCAGCGTTCCGAGCGACTTCCGCCCGACCACGCCCGACCGGAGGATCTGCACGAAATTCCGCAGCATCTTTCCGTTGTCGATGACCCGGTCGAACACCGCTTCGAACTGCGCCTTGTCGCGGGCCGCGAGGACGGCGACGAGCAGCGCCGGCAGGTCCTTCATGAAGCCTTTTTCACGGCTGTAGACCGCCAGCTTGGCGATGAACTCCGGCTCGACTTCCCCGCAGAGTTCCAGAACCTTCGCCAGTTGCGTATCCGCGTCGGCGTAGAAGGTCGCGTTGAGGCAGCCGGTCATCACGTACTGCGCGAGGGCCGCCTTCGGCGAGAGTTTGTAGGCATTTCCGCCCGCTTCGTTCTTCGCGTTGGTCTTCGGGAGCAGCGCTCCGGCCAGGGTCTTGAACAGATTCTTGTTTGCCATCTTCGTTTTCCTCCAGTCGGACAAGGTTTCTTCATTCCGAGTGACCTTTCCTATTGCAGATGGCGTGCCAGAACGCTTCGAAAATCGAATAAAACCTGTAAGCTGTTGAATTTATTGAAAAATTTTCGGTATTTGATGTGACTTGGACGAAAATGAACCATCACATTGAAAAGAATAATGGCTATGTTTAGAATTTATTCGCGTATCAATTCCTTCGATTCGAAAAAAGAGATTCAATGTCCACCAAACCGCTCGTCGTCATCGGACTCCTCGGCACGTCGCTCGACAATTTTTCCGGACCGGACCGCTGGGAACGCTGGCGTCCGACAGTTTCGCTGTTTCAGCACGAGGATCTGCTCATTTCCCGGCTCGAACTGCTCTCGCAGGAGCGATTTTCCGAGCTGTCCGCCCGTGTCGTCGCCGACATCGGCCTCGTTTCGCCGGAAACGACGGTGAATCTCGTCCCGATCGAGTTTGAAAACCCGTGGAATTTCGAGGAAGTCTACGGCGCGCTGCACGACTTCACGCGGGGGTACGCGTTCGATGTCGAGCAGGAGGATTACCTCATCCACATCACGACCGGGTCGCACGTCGCCCAGATTTCGCTCTTTCTGCTGACGGAATCGCGGCATCTCCCGGCAAAGCTGATCCAGACCTCGCCCCCGCAGCGACGCAACCGGCGTCCGACCGGGGCGTTTGAAATCATCGACCTCGATCTTTCGCGGTACGACCGCATCGCCGCCCGCTTTCAAAAGGAGCAGCGCGAGGCGACGTCGTTCCTCAAATCGGGAATCGAGACGCGCAGCGAGACGTTCAACCGGCTCATCGAACGCATCGAGCAGGTGGCGGGCGTGTCGCGCGACCCGATTTTGCTGACCGGACCGACCGGCGCGGGAAAATCGCGGCTCGCGAAGCGGATTTTCGAACTGAAAAAGGCCCGGCGGCAGGTCGCGGGGGCGTTCGTCGAGGTCAACTGCGCGACCATCCGGGGCGACAGCGCGATGTCCACGCTGTTCGGGCACGTGAAGGGTGCGTTCACCGGCGCGGTTGGGGCGCGTCCCGGACTGTTGAAGGCGGCGGACGGCGGGCTGCTCTTTCTGGATGAAATCGGCGAACTCGGCCTCGACGAACAGGCGATGCTGCTGCGCGCGCTGGAGGAAAAAACCTTCCTGCCGCTCGGCGCGGACCGCGAAACGGCGAGCGACTTTCAACTGATTGCCGGAACCAACCGCGATCTAAGAAAAGAAGTGACCGCCGGGCGGTTTCGGGAAGATCTACTCGCCCGCATCGACCTCTGGACGTTCCGTTTGCCGGGTCTGCGCGACCGGCGGGAAGATATCGAGCCGAATCTGGATTATGAACTTGAGGAATTCGAGCGGCGCAACGGCGTCCGGGTAACGTTCAGCCGCGAGGGACGGACCGCCTTTCTGGATTTTGCCACCGATCCCGAAACGGCGTGGCGCGGGAATTTTCGTGATTTGAACGGCGCGGTGACGCGGCTGGCGACGCTCGCGCCCGGCGGACGGATTTCAAAACCCGAAGTGGAAGAAGAAGTTGCGCGGCTTCGACAGGGATGGGGCGAGGCGGAACCGGCGACGGTCGCGGTCGGCGCGCTCGACCCGCTGGACGGCGACGAGCGGTTCGTTGAATTCGATTTGTTCGACCGAATGCAGTTGGCGAGCGTCCTACGGGTGTGCGGCGAGTCGAAATCGCTGTCGGATGCGGGCCGAAAGCTCTTCGCCGCGTCACGGGAGCGGAAAAATACGGTCAACGACGCCGACCGGTTGCGGAAATTCCTGACACGATTCGGGCTGGATTGGGCAAAAGCCGTGCAACTCGGAGGAACTTTCGGGGCACAAAATCCGAAATAGAGCGTGAACCGAAGTATTCACCGAATCCGTGTCATCCGTGAAATCCGTGCCCAACCCGTTTTGAGCCACGGATTTCACGGATGACACGGGTTCAAAAATTGTCATAAAAGCGGTTGCAATGAATCTCAAACTCTACCCTCTTTTTCTGGCGGTGTTTTTGACCGTCATCGGTCTGAGCGTCTGGGGTCTTTTTACCGGCAATCCGGAACGGATCGCCTGGCTGACCATCGGGTATCTCTCCTTTGAAGTATTCGTCAGCGTCTTCTTCTTCACGATCACCTCTTTCGGGGTGGCCGCGTGGCGACGCGACTACCGCAAGCCCGACGCCTCGGTCATCCGCCCGGTGTCGGTGGTCATCGCGGCCCACAACGAATCGGGGTGCATCCTCGAAACGCTCGACAGCGTGTTCGGGCAGGTCGGAATCGTCCCGCACTGCATCGTCGCCAGCGACGGCTCGACCGACGGGATGAACGAACTGCTCATCCGGACCTTCGATCTGAAACGGGTGGACGGAAAAGGAACCTGGAGCGGCGAGATTTCGGAAACGCCCGGCGCGCGCCTGACGCTGCTCGCGCTGCCGAAGGTCGGCAAGGGGAAGGTTCTCAACGCGGGCGTCGAAGCCGCCGATTCGGAAGTCCTGATCACGCTCGACGCCGACACGCTGCTCGCGCCGACGGCACTGCTCGAACTCGCGGCGGCCTTCGACGACAAAACCACGGCGGCGGCGGGCGGGTTCATCTACGTGCGGGGGGCCGATCAGGGGAACTGGATGGTCCGTCACCAGTACGTCGAGTTTTTGCGCAACTTCATGTGGCGCATCGGGTTGGCCAACGCCCGCATCTGTCTCCAGGTGTCGGGCGCGTTCGGCGCGTTTCGCCGTTCGACGCTGCTCCGGGTCGGCGGATTCTCGGAAACCACGCTGGTCGAGGATTACGAAATCATCTTCCGCCTCCACGAGCGGCTCACCGAGGAAAACATCCCCTATAGAATAAGGATGGTGCCGACCGCCGTCGCCTACACCGACTCGCCGCGGACGGCCATCGCCTTCATCAAGCAGCGGACGCGCTGGTTCGCCGGATTTCTCAACACGCTGACCGAATACCGGCGGATGATCGCCAATCCCGGCCACCGCGCGCTCGGCCTCGTCATGCTGCCGATTAAAACCATCGACGCCATTCTTCCCGTCTGGGGCGTGATTACGCTGGGTGTCCTGTTGAGCGCGATGTTTTTCGGCCATGAAAGCTGGCGGTGGTACGCGATGTCGCTGTTCATCGCGAAGTGGACCTACGATCTGGTTCTGATGGGATTGATGGTCCGGCTCTATCGCGGCGCGTTTCCCGACCGGCCCATCGCGCTGACTCGGTTGAAATTCATCTTTACCGTTCTGACCGAAGCCTTTTGTTTTCACTGGTTTCGGCAGATGGCGGTGCTCAACGCCTACCGGTGGTACGTGTTGCGAATCCGCCGCTGGGAACAGTCGCGCTGGACGCTCGCCCCCGCGCCGGTGAGTTTCCGCGACCCGGCGGTCACGCTCGCCGCCGAGGAAAGCCAGTCGTAAAAGTAGTCAGTAGTCAGTAGTCAGTAGACAGCAGTCAGTGGTCAGTGGTCAGTGGTCAGTAAAAAACACTGGCGACTGACGACTGACCACTGACGGCTTCCGAAAGGAGCCCCATGATCCGACGCATCCCCTTGATGTTCCTCGCCTTGTCGCTGATCGCCCTTCTTTCCCACCCGCTGTTCGCCAAACCCGAAGCGACGATTCGGGATGTCATCTCGAAACTGCTCGACGCACGGGGCGGGGCGGAGCGCATCAGGGCAGTTGGGTCTCTGAAACTGAAGGGAAAAATCATCCTCGAAGCCGGTGGCGAATATCCTCTGACGGCGTATCTCAAAGGGCCGAACAAGTTGCGGTACGAGGTGGGAAGAATTTCTTACAACACCCTTTTCGTGTATGACGGGAAGGCTGGATGGAGAGCCGACGTTCCCGATTTCATTTCTTCCGGCGCCGCCATTGAGTCAGGAACACCCTTGTTCGGCCAAAAACCCCAGGTTCTGGGTCGGCGGGAAACAAAGGACATTCAGGAAGAAGCCGATTTCAACCGGTTCAATCCGGGATTCAACTTCGATGCCGTTCCGGCGGGGAATCTTCAACTTCTTCCGATCCAGAAATTCGAGGGAATTCCCTGCCACGTTTTGAAAGTGACGGGGAGCGACAACCTCGACCGGTACTACTTTATCGAGGTCCCGACCGGCGAAGTGGTCAAAATCGGCGACAAGCCCGACGTGACAAGCAACGGGACGCTGCTTTCCGACTACCGCGAGGTCAACGGCGTCAGATTTCCCTTCAACATCGAAATCCAGAACAAGGGGATGACCATCCAGCAGACGCTGGTGGAAAAGATCGAGGTCAATCCGGAGATTCAGGACGAAATGTTCGCCTTCCCGAAGGAAAAACCGAAGAAATCCTGACCGTCTCCCGGCAAATAGAAAATTTTTTGGAACAAATGTGTAATTGCCCGCGTAACCCGGCGCAATCACGCAAAACTGAATACCCCACGTACTTCACCTGTACAGAAAAGGATCACAGTCATGTTTCGTAAATTTTCGTTGGTCGCCGTGTGCCTCGCGGCGCTGGTGCTCGGTGCGTCCCCCCGCGTTTTCGCGACCCCGGACGTGACGGTCGACGAAGTCGTCGCCAAAATCGTCAAGGCCCAGGGTGGCGAGGACAAGCTCAAGGCCGTCAAGGCCATCAAATCCACCGGCAAATTCACCTACGGCCCCTATGAAGGCACGGTGACGGTTCTTCAGAAACGGCCCAAGAAATCCCGGCGGGACATCACCCTCGGCCCGATCGCGATTACCACCGTCATCGACGGCGCTTCGGGGTGGAAAAACGAACCGCCCCAGATCGGCGGGTCCGGCAAGCCGGAAAAGATGAGCGCCGACGATTACCAGGAAGAAGAAGACAATGCCGATCTCGACGGTGATTTCGTGAATTACAAGTCCAAGGGAAAAACCATCGAACTCGTCGGCAAGGAAGAGTTCGAAGGCTCCCCGGTGTATCTCCTGAAGGTCACCGACAAGGGCGGCAAGGTCACGACCTACACGGTTGACGCCGATTCCGGTTACGTCCTGAAGATCAAGACCAAGACCAAGGCGCGGGGTACGGAAGTCGAAATCGAGACCACGCTGTCGAATTACAAGGAAGTGAACGGCCTGTTCTTCCCCTTCACCCTCGAAATCAAGGGTCAGGGCGGTGGTCCCGGCCAGTCGATCACCTTCGACAAGATCGAAGTTGACGCCACGATCGACGATGCCTCGTTCGCCTTCCCGGCTGAAAAGCCCGCCGACAAGCCGGCGGAAACCAAGCCCTCCGGAAAATAACCCCTCCCCGACGGCCGCCGATTTGTCCATTCATTCCCCGCGACGAATCGGCGGCCATTTCAACAAGGACAACCGAATATGAAACGAATGACGACGCTCACCGCGCTCGCCCTGATGTGCGCGCCGCTGGCCGTCCCGGTCGGGGTGCGCGCATCGGGTCGGACGGAGCAGGAAAAACCGAAGGAAACCCAGAAAGAAGCCGCGAAAGAAGCACCGAAAGAGACGCCGAAGGTCAAGGTTGACTCGAATACGTTCGGGGCGTTGAGCGCCCGTGCCATCGGACCGGCCACCATGAGCGGCCGCATCGCCGCGCTCGACGCCGTCAACAACAACCCCCGCGTCATCTATGTCGGGGCGGGCGGCGGCGGCGTCTGGAAATCGACCAACGGCGGACTCACCTTCAAGCCGGTGTTCGACAAATACACCCAGTCCATCGGGGCCATCGCGATTGACCAGTCCAAGCCGGAAACGGTCTGGGTCGGCACCGGCGAAGCCTGGACACGCAATTCGGTGTCGGTCGGCACGGGCCTCTACAAAACGACCGACGGCGGCGAAACCTGGACGGCGCTCGGCCTCGAAAACTCCGAACGCATCGTCAAGATCGTGATTGATCCCAAGGATTCCAACACGGTCTACGTCGCGGTGGTCGGCAAACTGTGGTCGGCGAGCGAGGACCGCGGCCTCTACAAAACGACTGACGGCGGCAAGACGTGGGCGAAAATCCTTTATGTCAACGCCGACACCGGCTGTTCCGACATCGCCCTCGACCCGCAGGAACCGAGCACCGTCTACGCCGGAATGTGGCAGTTCCGCCGCCAGCCGTGGACGTTCAGTTCGGGCGGACCGGGCAGCGGCATCCACAAATCGACCGACGGAGGCAAGACGTGGAAAAAACTGAGCAAGGGGCTGCCGGAAGGCGAACTGGGCCGCATCGCGCTCGCGGTCGCGCCCACGCGCCCGAACCTCATCTACGCCAACGTCGAAAGCAAGAAAACGGCGCTCTACGTTTCGGAGGACCTCGGCGAAAGCTGGAAGGTCGTCAACGACGCCAACGGCAGCGTGAAGGGCCGCCCCTTCT
>JAAFHI010000084.1 GCA_013298335.1 Actinomycetota bacterium | reverse complement strand
GCGCGGGTTGGTCACCCGTCGCAAAGGTTTCAGGTGTCGGGTATCAGGAAAGAAAGGTATCGGGTGTCGGGTGTCGGGTTTCAGGTCAAACCGGTTTTAGGTTTTGGGTAAGTGTTTGCCAGACCTGAACCGGGTCAATTCTTTTTTCCGTACCCCAAACCCACCACCTAAAACCCAACCTGAAACCCGATACCCGACACCTGAAACCTTTTCAGATGTGGATCGGCGCTCCACCCACGCCGTGGGCGGCTTCCATCACCGATTCCGACAGCGTCGGATGGGCGTGGATGGTGTGGACGAGTTCTTCCGTCGTCAGTTCGCCGGTCAGGGCGACGCAGGCTTCGGCGATGAGTTCGGTCGCGCGCGGTCCGATGATGTGGACGCCGAGAATTTCGTCGTATTTCGCGTCGCTCACGATCTTCACCATGCCCTCGGTGTGGCCGAGAATCCGCGCCTTGCCGCTCGCCGCGAACGGGAACGAGCCGGTTTTGACTTCGTACCCGCGTTCCTTCGCCTTCGCTTCGGTCAGACCGACGCTCGCGACTTCCGGTTCGCAATAGGTACAGCCGGGAATCCGGTCGTAGTTGATCGGGTGGACGTGCAGCCCGGCCATGTGTTCGACCGCGAGAATGCCCTCGGCGGACGCGACGTGCGCGAGCCACGGCGTGTTGACCACGTCGCCGATGGCGTAGACGGTCGGTTCGCCGGTCTGCATCCACTGGTTGATCTCGATGTAGCCGCCGCGGTCGGTCGCCGCTTTCGTCGTTTCGAGGCCGATGTTCTGGCTGATCGGACGCCGTCCGACGGCGACGAGCAGCTTGTCGAACAGCGTCGTGGTGCGTTCGCCGTTGGCGTCCACGAGCGTCACGCTGACGCCGTCGTCGGTCACCTCGGCTTTTTCGCACTTGGTCGCCGTCTTGATCTTGATCTTCTGGCCGCGCAGCGACCGTTCGAGTTCGGCGCTGATGGCCTCGTCCTCGATGGGCAGCACGCGCGGCAGCATTTCGACGAGCGTCGTGTCCACACCGAAACGGGTGAAGATCGACGAGAATTCGACGCCGATGGCGCCTGCGCCGAGGATGCAGATGGATTTCGGAAGCTCGGTCAGGTCGAGCGCGTGGTCGCTGTTGATGATGCGGTTGCCGTCGGTCGGGAAAATTGGAATGTCGCGCGGCACCGAACCGGTCGCAATCATCACGAAGCGCGTCGTGAGCGTCTGGGTCTGGCCGTCAAGCTCGACGGTGACCTCGTTCGGGCCGTTGACGCGACCGTGGCCCTTGACGACTTTCACCTTGTTCTTGTTCATCAGGTAGTCAACGCCCTTGGACGACTTGATGACGATTTTGTGCTTGTACTTGCGGACGCCCTCGAAATCGAGCTTCACGTCGTTGGCAATGACGCCGTAATTGGCGGCGTGCTTGGTCTGTTCGAAAACGGCGGCGCTTTCGAGCAGCGCCTTGGTCGGAATGCAGCCGCGCAGCAGGCAGGTGCCGCCGAGGTTCTTGTCTTTTTCGACGATGACCGTGTTGAGGCCGAGTTGCGCCGCGCGGATGGCGGCGACGTAGCCGCCCGGCCCCGCGCCGATGACGACCAGATCGTATTGATGAGTTGCGGTGGTCAAGGTGGGATTCTCCTGAATGAATCGGCGCGCGGTCGGCTGGAAAAGAAGACTTCAGGCGCGCGCCGGATGATGACGGATGAATTGCCGGGGCATTGTGCCGCAAGCCGGAAGCGTTCGACAACGTACACTGGCTCAATCACGAATCGCCGCGAAGGCGTAACAGGCCCGAATATCTTCAATCGTCAGATCGGGAAATTCTTCGAGGATTTCCGCTTCGGTCATCCCGCCCGCGAGGTACTCCAGAATGTCGGTAACCGTGATTCGCAATCCCCGAATACAGGGTTTGCCGCTCCGTTTGTCGGGTTCGAGGGTGATAAACATTAAGGTAATTCAATTTTTTCTATAAAATCCTAAATTATTTTTGCATTCTTGAGATGAGTAATTGCGAAGCTTAAGGCAACATCTCTATAACCATTTTTCTCGTAAAGTCTCCAGATTATGTTAGCTTTTTTACTATATTCTTGAAACCTAAAGCATATCTTCTTTCGTGGCAGAATATTTGAGCTGTATTTATCTAAGTTAGCACAAAATTCTGCAAAATAAGGCGATAGCTTTTTCAAGTCCTCACTGGAAATTTTCTCTAAATCATTATCAAGAGGGTCTATAATCTTCCTGATTTCTTTTAAGTTTTCCTCAATTTGGAAGAGGCTGTCACTTTCTAACTTGTCAAAGAATTGATTTATTCGACCTACTTTATAAAGCAAGAAAGTACAAAATATTCCTAAAATTGAAATGATTACAGGGTAAGTGAGTATAAATTTAATAAATTGTTCCAGCATCTCAAGCCTTCCTTTATCAGAAAAGTACTAACCCGCAGCAAGACCTCTGTTTTCTCAAACTCAGCCCTCTTGGGTTTCTCAGAGAGACCTACCGCCCCTTTTTCCCTTCGGCCATCAGCCGTTCGATGTCGTCGGGCAGGAACGCGATGTTGCGCGACAGCTTGACGAGGCCCTTTTCGGTCACGAGGTAGTCGTCCTCGATGCGGACGCCGATGTTTTCCTCGGGAATGTAGATCCCTGGCTCGATGGTGATGACGCTTCCGACCGGCAGCGGCGAGCCGTAGTCGCCGACGTCATGCACGTTCAGCCCGATGAAGTGGCCGAGGCCGTGCAGAAAGAAATTGTCGAGCGTGAGATTGTTCCCGGCGCGCAGCGGGCTGGCCTTCATGAAATCGCGGGCCGTGAAGTTGAGGTCGCTCATTTTACTGACGCCCGGTTTGAAACTTTTGGCGGCGGCTTCCTGCGCGTCAAGAACGAGCTGGTAAATCTCGCGCTGGCGGGCCGTGAACTTGCCGCTCGCCGGGTAGGTGCGCGTGATGTCGGCGGTATAGCCGCTGTATTGCGCGCCGATGTCCACCACGACCATGTCGCCCGCGTCGATGCGCTTGCGGTTCTTGTTGTAGTGGAGCGTCGTCGCGTTGAACCCCGATCCGACGATGCAGGGGAAACCGACCCGCTCGGCGCCGTTGCGGTAGAACGCCCCGAGAATCAGCCCTTCGAGTTCATATTCATAGCGGCCCGCGCCGATGACCCCGCGGACGTCCCGCTGCGCCTCGCCGGTGATGTCGATGGCTTTCTGAAGCAGCGCGATTTCGCCGTCGGTCTTGATCCTGCGGAGTTCGTTGATGTTCGGACGCGCGTCGCCGAAGGCGACGTCCGGAACGCTTTTGCGAATCTGCTCGACGAAATTGCGGTCGCGCAGCACCGGCGAGGCTTCACCGGCTTCCACGAGATAGATTTTGCGGCCTTTTTTGACGGCTTCCGTCGGGCAGATTTCCGCGAGCGTGGCCTGAAAGTCGGTCGAAGGGAGCGTTTTGTCCACGCCGAACAGCTTGAGGGCGTCGTCGCCCGGTCCGATCTGCGGGCCGGTCCAGCGTTCGGTCATCGGATTGCGGCGCGGCAGGAAGAGAATTGATTTCGCGCCCGGCCCGCCAAAGGGATTCAGAATCAGAAACGCGCCGGGAATCTCGACGCCCGTCAGGTAGAAAAAATTCTCCGTCTGGAAGAATTTGTCGCTCACGCCGAGGCTTTCCTCGACGCCGCCCTGCGCCACGACGATGCCGTCGGGAAGCGCGGCCATCAGCCGTTCGCGCCGCATTTTAAAATCGGGCTGGGGCTGGTTCGCGAGCATGGGCGGCCCGGCGGGGCGGGACGTTTCGTGCGCGACGACACCGACCATCGAGCCGACAAAAAGCAGACAGAGCAACAGGGCGGAGAGACGCTTGAATTTCATGGCCACGGATTCCACGGATGATTGGGATTTTCGACGCACCCGATTGTGCGTGCTTCGTCCCATCCGCGCAATCCATTGGTGAGTGAGGTCGCGCCTGAGTCAAGTTGGAGGAAGTCGAGTTTTTTTTCACCACCGAGACACAGAGAAAACACAGAGGACCACGGAGAAAAGAAAATCTCCGTGGTCCTCTGTGAAACCTCCGCGTCTCGGTGGTGAAAAAAATGCTTCTACAACGCCGCGATGGTTTCGCGGAGCGTCGCAAGCTGCGTTTCGAGCGTCGCGAGCTGCTCCTGCTTCTCGGCGACGATTTCCGGCGCGGCGTTTTCGGCAAACCCCGGACGGTTCAGGACCGTCGTGACGATGCCGAGGTCTTTCTCGCGCTTGGCAATTTCCTTTTCGAGCCGCGCGCGTTCCTTGTCGCGGTCGATGATGCCTTCGAGCGGAATCGCCACCCGCACGTCGCCCACCAGCGCCTTCGCCGAAAAACCGAGTTCCGGCAGCGTGTCGTGAAACACCACGTTCTCAATGCGCGCCAGCCGTTTGATTGCCGCTTCCTGCTCGCGCAGCACTTCGGCACTGCGTCCGGCAGCCGCGATGTGCAGGTCGAGCGCGGTGGCGTTCGGAATGATCATCTCCGAGCGGATATTGCGCGCCCGGGTAATCACGCCGATGACCGTTTCCATTTCGGTTTCCGCCGTCTCGTCGATGAGCGCGGCGTTGCCGGTCGGAAATTCCGCGATGCACACCGAAGCGGGCTGAGTGCCGGAGGCCGAGTGCTGAGTTTCACGCACCCGCTGCCAGAGTTCTTCCGTGATGAAGGGCATCAGCGGATGCAGCAGCCTCATGGATTGTTCGAGGATGTCGGCGATTCGCGTTCGGGCAGCGATCACTTCCGGCGTCGCTTCCGGCGCGGTCACGAGCGGTTTCGCCAGCTCGATGTACCAGTCGCAGAAATCGTTCCAGAAGAACTTGTACAACCCGAGCGCAGCGTCGTGGAACCGGTAGTTCTCGAACGCCTCGTTCACTTCGCCCGCCACGCGGTTGAGCCGCGACACGATCCAGCGGTCCTGCAACTGGGCGGGCGCATCGCTCTGGCCGGTGGCCCCATCCCCCAGGTTCATCAGCACGAAGCGCGTCGCGTTCCAGATTTTGTTGGCGAAATTGCGCGCCGACTCCATCTTGGTTTCCTGCAACTTGATGTCGTTGCCGCCGGTCACCGCCGAAAGCAGCGAATAGCGCACGGCATCCGTTCCGTACTTGTTGAACACTTCGAGCGGGTCAATCACGTTGCCCTTCGTCTTCGACATCTTCTGCCCCTGCGCGTCGCGCACGAGGCCGGTGATGAAGACGGTGCGGAAGGGCACGTCGTTGGTGAAGTGCAGGCTCATCATCATCATCCGGGCCACCCAGAAGAAAATGATGTCGAATCCGGTCACCAGCACCGAGGTCGGCGTGTAGAGTTTCAAATCCTCGTTGGCGGCGTCCTGTTCGGCGTCGCCGGTCCAGTTGAAGGTTGAAAACGCCCAGAGCGCGGATGAAAACCACGTGTCGAGCACGTCGGGGTCCTGGGTGAGTTCCACGTTGTCGGCGATGTCGAGTCGCGTTCGTGCGTCGGCCTCGTCGCGGGCCACGACGAAGCGTCCGTCGGCGGTGTGCCACGCCGGGATGCGGTGTCCCCACCACAACTGGCGCGAGATGCACCACGGACGGATGTTTTCCATCCAGTCGAAATACACCTTCTCCCACGAGTTCGGCACGAAGCGCGTCTGACCGTTTTTCACGGCGGCGATGGCCTTCGCGGCCATGTCCTTCACGTCGAGAAACCACTGGTCCGACACGAGCGGCTCGATGGGCACGCCCGACCGCTGGCAGTGACCCACGTTGTGCGTGTAGTCCTCCACCTTCGCCAGCACGCCGAGCTCTTCGAGGGTCTGGACCACCTTTTCGCGCGCCTTGAAGCGGTCGAGTCCGGCGAAGCCTTCGCCCGCCTCGGCGGTCATGCGACCGTCCTTGCCGATCACGGTCACGGAATCGAGGTTGTGGCGCTTGCCGGTTTCGAAGTCGTTCAGGTCGTGCGCCGGCGTCACCTTCACCACGCCCGTCCCGAAGCCCATCTGCACGAGCAGGCCGTCGGCGATGATCGGAATCTCGCGGCCCACGATGGGCAGAATGGCGGTCTTCCCGTGGAGGTGCAGGTAGCGTTCATCGTCCGGGTTCACCGCAAGCGCCGTGTCGCCGAGCATCGTTTCCGGGCGCGTCGTCGCCACCGTCACGGTCTCCTCGCTGCCAACGATCCGGTACGTGATGTGGTAGAGCTTGCCCTTCACTTCCTTCATTTCCACTTCGAGATCGGAAACGGCGGTCTGAAGTTTGGGCGACCAGTTCACCATGTAGGCCCCGCGATAAATCAGGCCCTGTTCATGCAGCCGCACGAACACCTCGCGCACCGCCGCGCTCAACCCCGCGTCGAGCGTGAAGCGTTCGCGCGTCCAGTCCACGCTGATGCCTTCGAGGCGCATCTGCTTCTGGATCGTGCCGCCGGAATGTTCCTTCCACTCCCAGACTTTCTTTTCGAACGCCTCGCGGCCCAGATCGGTGCGCGATGTACCCTGCTCGGCAAGCTGGCGTTCGACCACCATCTGCGTGGCAATGCCCGCGTGATCGGTGCCGGGTAGCCACAGCGCGCGACGGCCCTGCATGCGCCGCCAGCGCGTGAGCGTGTCCATGATCGCGTGCTGGAGCGCGTGCCCCATGTGCAGGTAGCCGGTCACGTTGGGCGGCGGAATGACGATGGAATACGGCTCGCCGTCGCCCTGCGGTTGAAAGTAGCCGTTGCTTTCCCAGAAGGGATACCACTTGTGCTCGATGGAAGCCGGGTCGTATGCCTTGGGAATTTCGGGTTGCGGTGCGGTAGCGTGTTCAGTCATGGCGTTACACAAAGGAAGAGAACGGTTCAGGGAATAAAGTCCGGGAGTCTAGCAACGTGTCTCTTGCAACGACAAGCCGCCCGGACAGCATGAAATCACCGGTACAAAACGAAACCGCCCGCGATGGCCGCGGGCGGTGATGAACTACTCGAACGAGAACGACGGTTCAGGTCCGGCGGAGGCTTCGCGGCACGACCTCCGGGATATGCATGCGTACAACGACGACAACCGGCGCGAACGGAAAACGGTTGTTGTAATTCATCGTCGTCATTGGAGAAACTCCGGGGGTACTTTTCGGTTTGATATCGGTTCGACGCGGACATTTGGGAATCTGCGTCTCTCAGCGGATTTACACTGTACGCCTGACGTGGTAATCCGGCAACAAAGAAATTTGGAGTTCAGGGGAAATGCGAATGGATATTCCAATCGGCAAGGAAGGACATGTTCAAGGTGGTAAGTACGACGGCTGGACAGTACTTGTGGAAGACGATACTTCGGGATCGACCGGTGGTTACTACCTTCTCCTTTCGCTGAAAACCGACCCGACCACAGGCTTTGACCACTGGGTCGAGGACCGATCCTTTCTTCCGGGACTGTTTGAAGGATTCGGTTGCGACCGGGTTGAATGGACATGAAGAAAGGCCGGTAATTTTTTTACTCACCATCCCCCATGCCCTATCCCCCATCCCCTGCCTTCACTTCCTCGGCAGCGCCAACACATCTTTCCCCGCGCGGATCAGAACCCACTCCTTGAAGTAATCCACCGAATCAATCGTCTCGCCGACGTGCCGCCACGCGAGTTTGCCGCTTTGCAGATCGAAGGCGTACAGCGCGGAATAGACCTGCCGCTGAATGTTGACGTACTTCGAGACCAGTTCGCTCCGTTCGCTCCAGATGTAGAGCATCCCGTTTCGCGCTTCGACGCGCCGCGTGATTTCCGGCTCGGGAAACGCACCCTTCCAGAGTTCCCTGCCGTCGGCGGCGTCCCGGACGGTGACGGTTTTCGATTTGAGCGGATCGGCGCTGACGATGACATTTCGCCCGCCGTCCCGGACCACTTCATTCACATCGGTATTGTCGATGGCCGGCATCGCCGTTTTCCACTTCGTCGCGCCGGTCGAGATGTCGATGCCGTACATCTGTTCCTGATGATCGGCGAGGACGAGCAGGCCGTTCGCCAGACCGATGAATTTCGGGGAATTGCCGAGCGTTGCCGCCGGGCCGGGGAGTTCGACCTGCCACTTTTTGCGCCCGGTCTGAAGTTCGAACGCCTGAAGAACCAGTTTGGCCTTTTCCGTGGCGGTAAAGGTCGCCCAGTACAACGTCGCGGCGTCGATGTATGAGTCGGCCCCGTCGCCGTCCCGCAGCGTAACGGGAACGCCCTTCGGCGGCGTCGCGCTCCCGTCAAAAAACAGTACCTGCGCGGGCGACTTCTTGCCCCTGGTTATGACGAGCGCGCCGAGGCCGTCCTGACTCAGCAGGCCGAAGCAGTTGGAAATGTCGGGAACGGTCGCCTTCCAGTCCGCCGGATCGCTCGAAAATTTGTAGAGTTCCTTGCCGGTCTTGAGATCGAGCGCGCGGTAGAGAATTCCCGGCTTGTCCTTGACGGTCAGTTGCGCGACGAGGCGCCCGCCACGAATTTCCGGCACACCATCGAACCCGGCGACGCGCCACAACTCGCGGCCCGTCCCGACGTCGAGTCCGTAGGTTTGCGTCGGCTTGCTGTCGTCTTCCCAGTTTGACGCCGACGCAACCGCGACGCCGTCCGCCTGTCCGACGAAGTAAAACCGATGACGTTCGGGAAAATCGAAGTGCCAGCGTTCCTTGCGCGTCTCGGGATCGAGCGCGGCCACGCGGGGCGAGTAGTCGCGCGTGACGAGCAGGGCGTTTACCGCCTCGACGCCGACCGGACCGTTGGCTTCCGGTAGTCGTTCCTTCCAGACGGGTTGGATTCCCGTCGGCGGGACGGGCGATTTCGGCTCGCAACCGACCAGCATGACGCACAGGAGAAGGCAGACCGACGCGGTCGTTTTCTTGAACACAGACGTGACTCCTCTTTTTTCGGCAACCCTTCCGACAACCGACGTCAGTATTCACCTATTCATCCGATGATGCCGGGAAATGACTTCCGAAGGTGATGACATTCTCGTGGTGAAATCCGCAGGCCCATTGC
>JAAFHI010000676.1 GCA_013298335.1 Actinomycetota bacterium | reverse complement strand
GACGTAGTAGAAGAACTGTTTCGACCAGAGCATGCCCGCGAACGCCTGCCGCATGACATTTTTGCCGTCCGGCGACATGGTTTCGGGGATGCGCGTGGCGTAAAATTCGTCGGCTTCCTGTTTGCGCTCGGCCAGAATCTGTTCGCAGGCTCCGAGCGGGTCGTTTTCGAGGGTTTCCGGGTCGTAATTGCACAGGCGGAGCGTCACGGTTGACTCGCCCCCCGCCGGAATCGTCAGAACGTAATGGGCGGCGGCCTTCGTCCCATGCTGTTCGGGGTTGACCGCGTGGTGATTGCCGTTGACGACGTATTCGTTGATGCCGTCCTTGACGTAGGGCTGCGAATTCCGCGCGTTATAGAGCCGCTCGACGTTGGTCTCGTTCTCGGTGAAGAGCAGTTCGGGCGTGTGTTCGCAGTAGAACCAGCGGTTGCCGAGAATCGGGTGATCGGTTTCGAGCGTGTGGACCGTGCCGCAGTCCGTGCCGCGGCGCATGGTCGGCTTGACCTCTTCCTTGCGCCAGGCCCACGTATTGCGGAACCAGAGCGTCGGGAGCAGGTGCAGCGTGGCCTCTTCGGGGCCGCGGTTCGCGCAGGTGATCTTGATGACAATGTCGTCGACGTCGCCCTTGGCGTATTCGACGAACACGTCGTGGTAGCGGTTGTCGTTGAAGGCGGTGGTGTCGAGCAGTTCGTATTCCGGCTCGGTGCGCGACCGGTGGCGGTTGACGTGGACCAGTTCCTCGTAGGGGAAGCGGGCCTGCGGATATTTGTAGAGCCACTTCATGTACGAGTGGGTCGGGGTCGAGTCGAGGTAGAAGTAATACTCCTTCACGTCCTCGCCGTGGTTGCCCTCGGGGCCGGCCAGGCCGTAGAGCCGCTCTTTCAGATGCGGATCGTTGCCGTTCCAGAGCGCAATGCCGAAACAGAGATGCTGCCGCCGGTCGCAGATGCCGGCGAGGCCGTCTTCGCCCCAGCGATAGGCTTTGGAGCGGGAATGTTCGTAGGGCAGGTAGTTCCAGGCATCGCCGCCGGCGCTGTAATCCTCGCGCACCGTTCCCCAGGAACGCTCGCTGACGTACGGCCCCCAGCGTTTCCAGTGTTTTGTTCGATCGGCGGATTCTGCAAGACGCAATTCTTCGGCCGTAAGGCTCTTCGTGCTCATAACGGTTCGGTGTCGGATTGAATCAGGGTGAGTCGAGCATTCGCTTTGTACACCGAATGGCGGGGCTATTCCAGTAGGCTGTTTGACCCGACCGGAACGCGCATCCGTATTGGCGTGTGGCGGATTTCGCTACACCTGGCCAGTCAGGAATTCCGAAACCGCGGCGTTGAATTCGACGGGCGCGGAGAGGAACGGCCAGTGATTGCCGGGAATGCGGCGGAGCGTCAGATTGCGACAGAATTTCCGGAAGGGCGCGACCTGCCAGTCCATCCGGTTGACGCCTTCCCTGGGCAGAATCAGCAGCGTCGGCGTTTCGATGGGCGCGGTCAGGCCGTCCACGCTCAGCACTTCCTCGAAGATGCCGTTGCGCGCCGGAATCGTGAATTTGGCGCGCCATTTTCCGTCCGGCGACTGCGTCAGACTGTCGCGGAAGACCCGTTCCTGGAGCGGACTCCATCCGCGATAGGGACGGAGTTCGCGCGCCCGGGCAAGCGCCGCGTCAAGCGTGGGAAACGGGCCCATTCCCTTGAAGCAGTCGAGCGTGCGATAGAGGATCGGGAAGGTCAGCCGCATGAACGACGGCATTTTCACGATGAAAATCGGATCGACGAGCGTGAGGCTGCGCAGCCGCGCCGGATTCGTCCGCGCCCAGATCGGGGCGAGCTTTCCGGTCCAGGAATGACCGACGACGTGGGCCGAAGACCAGCCGACGGCGTCCATCAGGCGTTCCAGATCGTCAATCGTGTCGGGAAAGGTGTAGCCGGAGGCCGGTTTGTCGCTCTCGCCGTGTCCGCGCATGTCGGGGGCGATGATGTGGAATCTGCCCTGAAGCGATTCAGCCAGCGCGGACCACACGAGGGCATGGTCCGCCAATCCGTGGAGCAGCAGCAGCGGCGGACCGGCGGCGGGCCATTCGAGATACGACAGCGAAACATTTCCGAGGTTCGCCCGGCGGCGGGCGGGACCGACGGAGCGCGTCGAATCGGGCGTCGTTGGTGATTCTGAAACGGTCATCCTTTTTTCAACGTAGCGGGACGCTTCCCGCGCTGTCAAAACGGAAATTGACGGGGGGCGGGGTTATTCGAACAGCCTGGCCAGGGTGTTGCCGGGTTCGCGTTTCATGGCGGATTTGAGAACCCGTGCCACGGCTTCCCGATGGTGGTCGAGGACGATGAAGACGTCCCGTCCGGACGGAGCTTTCGTATCCGCGGAAAGGTGGATCGAAAGCGGCAGGCCGTCGTCATCGAGTCGGACGTCGCACACCCGGATGAGCTGGAGTTGATCGCTGTTGGCCCCGGTGGCTTCCTCGAACTGAACGAGCGAATCGTGCTGGTCGGCAAAGAGCGAGACCGGCCCCGATTCGGGAACCTCGGGTGTTTCCTCGGAAACATCGTGATACCGCTCGGCGAGGGGCTTGACCACAAACGGCTTGATGGTCCCGTTGGCCATCGTTTCGGTCGGACTGGGCGCGTGGCGCGAGCGACGGCGTTTGCGTCTGCGCTTGCGACCGGTTTTCGAAAGTCCGAAGGAAACGCCGAATATCAGGCTGACGAGGCCGAGAATGATCGGGATTAAAAGATTGTTTTCGCGACCGAGCACGCCCGCAAAAATAAACGAAAGGAAAAAACCGGCGACGACGCCGACCGAAACGAAAATCAGGCCCCACTGGGTGGCATTGATGAGCTTTTTGAGCATGATTTCGAAATTCAGTCCGTCAGAACGTGAAATGTCCGACCCGTAACTGGATTTTTCCATGATGAGTGATAATTCAGGCAAATTTATCCTATCCGAAAGCAAATCCGGAAGTTTTTTTTCGCTGATTGTGGCTATGACTTACTGCATGGCTTTGAGACGCGCGAATTCCGATGTCGAGCGCAGCACACAGTCCTCGACGGAGACGCCGACGAAATAGTTTCCGGTCAGCAGCAGGTGCGTGCCGGCAAGCTGGGCGTCAATGCTCTCGATCAGCGACTGATGGCCGACCTTGAGCGACGGCAGGACGTTCTCGCGAAACGTCCGTCCGAC
>JAAFHI010000549.1 GCA_013298335.1 Actinomycetota bacterium | reverse complement strand
GCGTGGTTTCCTGCGATTTGTAGAGCCCGATGGACGCGGCCAGCGTCGCGGCGCGGGTAAAGGGCGCGGAGTCCGGCGCGGCGGCGGTCAGGGTCTGATTCAGCTTCTGGTCGATTTCGGCCAGTTGGGCGGGCAGCGCGTAGGCCTTGATGTAGGCCGGGAAGGCGTTTCCGCGAATGCCGGAATTCAGTTCCGAAAGGATGTTGTTGATCCGGTCGTTGCGCGGATTGTTGCCCTTTTTGATTTCGCCTTCGAGCGAGGCTTCCAGCGCTTCGAGCCGGGCCAGCGCCGCGACCGGCGACTGGGCGCGGGCAATGGCGGAAAGCCACGCGGAAACGTCTTCGGCGCGCCACGAGTCGTTGCCGAGGTTTTTCAGAACCCGGGTGATGCCGTCTTCATAGAAGGGAAGCCCTTCGGTGGTGAGTCCGGCGGCGAAAAGCAACTTTCCGCTTTCGAAATAGGTGGCCGCGGTGACCTGTTTGCGGCGGCGGATGGATTCCCGCAGTGTCGCGACCGCCTGGGTGGTGTCGCCCTTCGAGAGATAGAGCCGGGCCTGCCGGATGAGCCAGTCCGGATTCGCCGGTTCGAGTTCCTCGGCCCGCTTGAGCACGGCCAGGGCCTCGTCGAACCGGCCTCCCTGAATGTAGAGATCGGCCAGCGTCGAGCGGAAGTCGCCGCGCTGGGGTTCGTTGAGCACCGCCAGCTTGTATTGCGCGGCGGCTTCGGTCGCGTTGCCCTGGAAGCGGTACACCTCGGCCAGAATCACGTTCCAGCGGAAGTTGCGGTCGGCCTTTTTGGCGAGGTCGACGTAGTACTTCGTCAAGCGCGGAAGCTGGTCGTATTTCGCGGCGTAGCGCAGGGCGGTATCGAGGGTACCGGCATCCTCGGCGTTGCGGTTGATGATCTCGATGTACTGGTCGGTCGCCTCGGTGTACTGCTTGAGCGACGTCAGCACCGTGATGTAGCCGGTGCGGAGCGCGGTTTCGTCCGCGCCCTGCTTGAGATTCGCGATGCCTTCCTTGTAAAGCGCGACAAGGGCGTCGGAGCGTCCGCTCTGGCCGAGCACCCTGGCGAGCAGGGTGAAGGCTTCGGTATCGGTCGGGTTGTCCTTGTACCACGCGCGGAGCGTCGTTTCGGCCTCGGCGGGTTTGCCCGCTTCGACCTGCCGCCGGGCAAGCTGGAGCGTCAGTTGGCGCTTGTAGTCGCCGACCGCGACTTCGCGGGCGCGCTGGTGCAGGGCGATGGATTTGTCGAGCTGGCCGACCCGTCCGTAAAACTGCGCCGCTTCCTGAATCACGCCGAAGTTGGTCGGGAATTCGGCGGTCACGCGGTCGAAAATCGCCACGGCGTCGGCGTTCTGGTTGCGCTGTTCGTAAAACGACGCCAGTTGCAGGCGGTACTTGATGTTTTCGCGTTCGTCGCGGGCGAGCGAAATCAGCCGTTCGGTGACCCGGCGTTCCTCGTCGGCGCGGCGCTGCGACCGGAACTCGCTCCGGGCGGATTCAAGAAAATCGAGATCGGCGCGTTTTCCGCTTTCCGCTACGAGGAGTTTCACCGCGTCTTCGGTCCGGTTCGCCGATTTCAGGAATTCGACGTATCCGAGCACGAGTTCCGCCGCGCCGTTCCCGCCGAGCCGACGGTTGAAGGCGGCGTCGATCCGGGCGGCGTAATCCTTGCGGGGCGCAAGCTGGGTGAGTCGTTTGACGGCCTCGTCCCGTCCGCCGCCGACCCGTTCGAGCGAGGCGACGTATTCGCCGATGGCCTCGTCGGTCCGGTTCTGGCCTTCGTAGATCGCGCCGAGCTGGTAGCCGTAGGCGGTCGCGTCGCCGGAGCGTTTCCGCAAATCCTGAAGGACGCGGATCGCCTCGTCATAGCGGTAGTAATCCCAGTAAATGCTGGCGACTTCGAGGTAGGTCTCGGGATTGCCGCGTTCGGGCGCGAGGATGGAATCCCAACTGGTGCGCGAACGGTTGAAATCGCCGAGTTCGGCATAGACTTCACCGGCCTGCGTCGGCAGCGCGTGATCGGTCGGGTAGACGGCGGCGAGTTGCGTCCAGATGGCGGCGGCCCGTTCGAGGTTGCGGGCATCGCGCGCGCCGAGCGACCGCGAGACGTTGGCGAGGCGGTCGGCGTAGTAGCGTTCGCCGGGATAGCTCTTCACCAGTTTTTCATAGGCCGTGACGGCTTCTTCATGGTGCGACAGCCACATGGCGGCGTCGGCGGCAAACTGCGAATAGCCGGCAGTGGCGCTGTCTTTGGCCTTTTCGAAATTGCCCCGGAGGCGGTTTTCCTTGGAAATGTAGGTTAGATACTCGCTTCGGATGGCCGGATCGGCGAAGTAGTACTGCGCCGAAAGCCGCTCCCACTGCGCCATGTCCTTCGTTTCGCGGTGATATTTCAGCAGCCCTTCGACAAAGAAGAGGTTGGTCGGAAAGCGGTCATGGGCAAAGCGGTAGAGTTCCAGATAGAGCCTGGCGTCGTTGTTTTCCCCTTCAAACTTGATGCTGTCGGAGAAGCGTTGCAGGTACTCCGCGAGGTCGCCGTCGTCGAGCGTCTCGGCCAGTTCCTTCGAGTATCTGGCGAAGGCGTCCGTGCGCTCGTTGCGGACAAACCACCGACCGAGCCGGTGATACCACGTGTTGTTATTGAACTTGCGGACGGCCTGCGTGTAGACGCGCAACTGCTCGTCCACGAGGCTCTGCTGGCCGAGCCAGTTGAGAAGGCGTTCGTAGAGCCCTTCTTCCTTCGGGTATTTCCTGACCTCGCCGTAAAGGAACTTGAGCGTTTCGTTCGGCTTGGCGGGCGCGGCCTTGGCCGTTTCCTCGCCCTCGCCCGCTTCGGTTTTCGTCTCTTCCGTCGCGTAGCTGGCGATGACTTTTTCAAGCACCGAGGCGTAGGTCACGCGGTTGGGCGGGGTCTGGCGGTTGCCGAGGTAATCGGTCGGGTAGTCGTATTCGTCCGTGCCGGATTCATTGTCGGAGGCGTCCTTGTCGGACGGATCGTAAATGTCGTACCGCTTGCCTTCATCCGGTTGTGTTGCGGCGTTGTCCGAGCCATCGGCTGAGAAAGTCCAGCGCTTCGATGAACTCGGGACCAGCGGTTCGCCCGGTTTGCGGGCTGCGCCCAGTTTGTCGAGTAAGGCGATGAGGCGGGCGCGTTCGGCGGGGCGACGCTTGAGCCGCGCTTCGGCTTCGGCGGCTTCGACCGAGATTTGAGGGGCGACCGGCGAATCCGGGTAGCGTTGCAGGTATTCGTCGGCCAGTTTCACGACCGTCTCGTATTCGCCCATTTTGGCGAAGCCGCGCAGCAGGCGGACGTGCAGTTCGGGCAGCAGCTTCGAGTCGGCGAATTCGGTCCGCAGCGCGCCGTAGAACCGGTAGGCCAGCGCCCGGTTGAAGTATCCGACCGCGTTGGCGTTGACCGTGTTGTATTCCGAGGGAATGTTGTTTCCGGCGAGAATCAGCGAGAGCACGCCGTTGAGGAAACCCGCGCCCTGATCGGCTTTCGCGACATCCTTGTAGAGCGAGAGGTCCTCGGCGCTGATGCCGATGCCGGCGTTGTCGGCGTCGAGCAGCACGGTCGCCATTTTCGCGAGCGACTTTTCACGTTCCGGCGAGCCCGGCTTGAGCCCTTCGGTCGTGTAAAGCGAATAGAGAAACCGCGACGACTGATCGAAGCCGCCGATGTGGAGGCACATGGCCGCGGCGGTTTCGAGTTCGGTTCGGCTCCAGCCCGACGACTGGCGGCGGGTTTC
>JAAFHI010000812.1 GCA_013298335.1 Actinomycetota bacterium | reverse complement strand
CAGGGCTTGCCGAAACCAACTCTGCCCTTCGGGCAGGCCGGCAGCGCCAAAAGGGGGGCGCCACTTCACCGGATTTTCCCCCGAACGCTTTGTGGCACGCCCCTTGCACAAGACATGGGCAGGCGAGCTTGGAAGGGCGGACCGGAAATTCGAGCAGCCCCCCTTCCCCGGCCACAAGTCCGATCAGTCAAGGAGATTTCGTGATGAACACACAACAGCCGGCCAAAGAACCGATCATCCAGGACACGCCCCGTGGCCCCGAACCCGATTCCCGGCCCGAGGTCAAAACCGAGGGAGGGTGCGGGCCCGATTCGAAAAACCCCGACCCGAAAAACGACGCCGACGACAACGCGCCGGACACGGTCCCCGAGGTCATTCGACTCTCCCCGGAGAAGCGATAGACCGCGAGATGGCTTGTCGTCACCGGTAGTTCAGTCGTCCTGAGCCTGGTTGTTCACCTCACGTTCAGCCCATACCGGTGACGGCATCCTTTCGGGCCAGCCCCACGGCCCGGCAAATATTGAAAATCAAACCGCCAAGGCTTCCGAATGAAGTCCTTCGGCCAGGAAAAATCATCATGTCATTCCTATTGTGGATCGTTTTCGGTCTGATTGTGGGTTTCATCGCGAGCAACGTGGTTGGAAGCGGCGGCGGTCTCCTGACCGACATCATCCTCGGCGTCATCGGCGCGGTCATCGGCGGCTGGCTCTTCCAGCAATTCGGAATGCGCGGCGTCACCGGGTTCAACCTGTGGAGCGGACTGGTCGCGGTCATCGGGGCCATCGTTGTACTCCTCATCTTTCGACTGGTTCGAAGGGCCTGAACCGGACGCCCGCGACGGGAGTAAAACCGTCTTTGGCGCACCCGGCCAGGCAACCCAGCGGCTCGGACACTTCAAACTTCGGATTGAGTACCCCCCCAATGAATTCCTTCAATGCCCGCGTCATCGCCAAATGCACCGTCAACGTGGAACGCCCGGTCGAGGACCTCTTCAGGTTCTGGCGGAATTTCGAGAACCTGACGGAAGTGTTTACCCAGATTCGCGAAATTCAGGTCATCAGCCCGAATCGGACCCGCTGGTTCGCCGTCGCGCCGGTCGGAACGGCCATCGAATGGGAAACCGAAATCGTGGCCGAAACTCCGAACGAACTGATCGCCTGGCGGTCGGTGCCGGGGTCGCAGTTGTTGCAGGAGGGCACCGTCCGTTTCAAGGAGATGGAGAACGGCAGGAATACGCGCGTGACGGTCACGATGCGGTACGGCGCGACCGGAATGGCGCTGACCGATCACCTGCGAAAGGTCTTCGGAAGCGACCCCGGCCTCGAACTCGAACGCGACCTCAAGCGATTCAAGACCCGCCTCGGCCCGCCCGTCGGACCGGCGCCGGACAGCCGCCTGCCCTTCCGGCTGCTTTCCGGACTGGTGCTGACCCAAAAGTGACCACGGCGACCGTTCCGAAACCCGAATCCCGGCGCGCCCGGATTCCCGAGAGAGATTCCAATGCTGACGAACAATGAAATCATTTCACTGCTGGACGGACTCATCGAAACCTGTCGTGACGGACATGACGGTTTCCGGATGGCCGCCGACGGCGTGACCGACAACACCCTGCGCCAGATTCTGCTCGATTTTTCCTTTCAGCGGTCGCAGTTCGTGCTGAACCTTCAGGAACTGGCGCGGGGGATCGCCCCCGATCCGGAGCAGACCGAAACCGAAACGGTGGGACTTCTCCGGGGCTGGATCAACATCAGGGCGGCGGTCGCGCGCGAGGACGAGGCCAACATTCTCGAAGAATGCGCCTTCGGTGAGGACGCGGCGGTCAACAACTACCGCGACGCGCTGGAAAAGGCCCTTCCCGACCCGATCCTCGAAGCCGTCCGGGCGCAGTACGAACAGGTCCGCGAAGGACGCGACCGCATCCGCGAACTCACCATCGCCACCGCGCCGCACACGATTCCAACCGGTACCGGTCCGGAGTCCCCCGTGAACGGGGAAGAAATTGAGATCAATGCCGTTCCAGTCACGACCTTATCGTGAAAACGATGGCAAAAACGCCCGAAGGCGTTCACCCGATGCATCGGAACGGGGCTTTTCCCCGCTGAAGCTGGGGACTCTGGACAGTTCTATCAATTGAATGACCGAATCCGCTCAATGTTTCGGGGCGGTGATATGTCGGTTTTATAAGAGGGGTCACACCCGGTTCACTATAAAAGTCAGCGATCCGCATAACAGCCGAACTGTTGCCAGGGATCGAATCGACGGAAGGGGTTCCCCCGACCGTCGATTTTTTATTGGCGCCCGCCCGCGGAAGCCCACATATATAAAGGATCGCGCGCGCGTACGATGAACGCATCTTCAAAGTTGCGAAAATCGAACGGTTCCGCGTGTCCCGCCCCGGTGGTGAAAAGCGCCTGAATTCGACCCAAGAGGATAGCCCAAAGCCGGAGCGCTTTGGCGAGGCTATGGGGAATGAATGTCGGCCCCGCTCGTTGGGTATGAACCGCATTTTCCCCCACGTCCTCGCCAAAGCGCTCCGGACGTGGGCTACTTTCTTCGTTGTTCGGACCCAATCGAAAACCGTCCTGCACAATCCCGCTTTTCAACCGGACCGACTGTCCGGTTTTGATACGCACCAGCCGAATTCCCCGGAACGTTCCGTATCAAATACCGACCCGACGCCCCGGCGGATTCCCCGGCGGGTGGTGACCGGAACCCGCA
>JAAFHI010000815.1 GCA_013298335.1 Actinomycetota bacterium | reverse complement strand
TCTACCGATGTTTTCATAGGCCGCGTGGGGCCAATTTCCCCGCAGCAGATTGAACACGAACTCCCACGCGTACCGAATCGTGAACGGCAGGTAGCCGTGGGCGCGGTACTGCTCGACGTGCGTCAATTCATGGGCGATGAGATTCAGCCCGAGATCGGTATCGGGGCGATAATACTCGGATTCCAGACAGACGAGGGTTCCGAGGGTGATGCCGATGGGCTTTACAAACGAGAAGGTCCGAAAGAACCACGGCACGCCGGTCACGCGCCATACCACGTCCCTACGCAGGTCGAGTCCGGGATAGTACGGCGCGAGTTTTCGGCACAGTTCCTCGGGAAGTCGGGTCCACCCGCGCGGCAGATCTCCCTCCGTCGGGCGGGTCAGCAGTGCATTGACGACGATGCGCGGAGTTGAAGTCATCGCCACCCGGAACCCGCTAATTCTGGGACCGTTTCAGGTTGATGTTGTAAAGCCGCCAGCTTCCGTTTTCCTGAACCAGATCGGCTTTGTAGGTCCCGCTCGGCGGCTGGCTGTAATTGATGGTCCCTTCGAGGTGACAGGTCGACTGACCGTTCTTGGTCGCGATATTGAAACTCTGGTTGTCGAGCGACTGATAGCCTTCAAAAAGACTGCGCTGTTCGAACAGCGCTTCAATCTTGGAGACCGTCACTTCATCCTGAACCTGCTTGGCAAAAATCTGGTGCCCGGCCTGAGCGTCGTTCTGAACGCCGGTCCGAATGAAGCTCTCCACGACCGGTTTCGTATCGCCGACGGCCTGCTTTCCGACCGAAAAGGCGGCAAACCCGCCGATGGCGACGAGAGCAATGATGCCTCCGACGATCAGAAGCAGAAAACACCCGACGCCCAAAAGAATGTATTTCCCGGCACCGCCTTTTTGCGGCGCGGGGGCTGGCTGGGGATATGGGGGATACGGCTGATTGGGGGTCATGACGGCAAATCCTCCTCTGCGCGCGGCGGTCCTGAAAACACGCGGCGAATGGCATGGTTGATGGTGAGAACGTTTCGGGGCGAGGTGTTCCCTTCCATCATCGGTTGCCGGTCCGTTTTCGTCAACGACGCTTTTTACAATGGTTTGGAGAGGTTTCGTGGCGGGAGGCCCCGCGGCTCATGGAGAAAGGAAACCGTCACGAATGCCAGCGCCGCCAGGCCCACCGTGACAAAAATCAGGCCGTCAATCGCCAGTTGCTTTCCGGCGAATCCGGCCAGCAGCGAGCCGGTCAGGGCGGCGACGCTCAGGAGGACCGAATAGATGCCCATGGTCGCGCCGCGTCCGGTCTGGGCCCCGACGGCATCCGCCAGCAGCGCCAGCGCGGCGGGCGTGAACCCGCTCTCGACCATGACGGCCAGCGCGGTGGCGCCGATGACGGCAACGCGCGCGGTGGCGCTGAACGACTGTGAATGGTTCAAGACGTACAGCCCGGCACATGCGCCGAACAGCGCGACAAGGGTGACACGCATGACAAACGTGCGTGGAAACCGATGAATGATGAAGCTCCACGCGGTGACGCCGACGGCGAACACGATGGCGTAGACCAGAAAGACCACGCCGACCTGATCCGGTTCATCGGCAAAGAGGCCCGTGATGTATTGCTCCTTGCGCTCTTTCAGCGTCAGCAGAAACGGCAGTGTAGAGCCGAGCCACAGTCCGACCATCGCGTTGACGCACAGCCAGGCGGGCGCGAGCCGGCGCAGAAACGGATCGGCCACTGCCGACTTCAACCCCGCAAGCACATTCTCGACGCTCGTCGGTTTCCCGCCGCCGCCGCTGACGCCGAACAGAATCGCCGTCAGCACATACAGAACCGCCACCGCCGAAAAGGCGCCGCCCCTGAGCCAATTCCACAGACCACCCGCCACCAGTCCGCCGAACGCAAGTCCGCCGAGGAGCGACAGTTCAAAGAAACTCATCGCCTTGCCGCGCAGTTTCTCGTTTCCGTCGGTTGCGTTGGTCAGATAGGCCAGCACCGACGGCGTCGTCGCGGCGACGGCCATTCCTTCCAATGCGCGCGAGAGAAAGAAAATCGCGATCGCCCCGTTTCCAAGGTTGAAAAGCTGCGTCGAAACTGCGCCGAGCAGCGCCCCGCCGACCATCAGCACGCGCGGCGTTTTGGCGTCCGACAGCGCGCCCATCGGCAGCGCTCCGACCAGTTCCGCGCCGAACGAGACCGCGCTCAGGGTTCCGACCAGCAGGGCATCGAAGGCGCGTCCCTGCCGGACAAGTTCGGCGATATAGACGCCGACCAGAAAACTGCCCGCCGAACCCGCCACGCGCATCAGCGCGTTTCCGACGAGGACGACGGACAGTTTGAACGGACTGAACGGTTCTTCCCGCATCAGGCGGCCAGACCATCCCGGATGAAGGCGAGGTGCTGTGAACCATGCTTGGCGTGCAGCACGAACAGATGCGCCACCGGCGAATCACCCCACGGGAAACCCGCGATGACCTGACCGAGCTGCTCGTCGGTCGTGTCCGCCAGCAACGCCAGCGTCTGCGAACGGACATCCTTCGCCAGATCGATAAGTTCGGGAAGCGATTTTTCGCGGGTCGAGAGAATCCACTTGTCGTTCATCGAGTGGATCGGGGCCATGACCTCGTCCTTGGTTTTGGGCGGGTCGTTCGGATTCGCCGCCAACGGGTTTGGAGCGCCCGAGAGAACCGTTTTGATGAGGCCGTTGAACACCCGCTCGA
>JAAFHI010000651.1 GCA_013298335.1 Actinomycetota bacterium | reverse complement strand
GGCGTGGGTCTGGTTCCACTGGTGTTTTTCGAGCGCCCGAATGATGAGTTCGCGCTCGGCTTCCTCAAGGTCGATGCCGGTGTCGGGAATCTGGAACAGCACGTTCCCCGCCGGGGTCGCCGTTCCGGTGACGACGTCCGGCAGGTCGGCGACCGTGATTTCGGGGGCGTCGGCAAGAACGACCATCCGTTCGATGGCATTTTTCAGTTCGCGGACATTGCCGGGCCACGAATAGGCCATCAGGTGCCGATACACCTCCCGATGCAGGCGGAGTCCCGTCACCTCGTACCGGTCGGCGCAGTCGCGCAGAAAATGGTCGGCGAGCAGCGGGATGTCCTCGCGGCGTTCCCGCAGCGACGGCAGCGTCAGCGGAACCACGTTCAAACGAAAATAGAGGTCTTCCCGAAAAGCGCCGTCCTCCACCATTTTCGGCAATGACCGGTTGGTCGCGGCCACGAACCGGACGTCCACCTTGCGCGGCCTGGTTTCGCCGACCGGCGTGATTTCACCTTCCTGCAAGACCCGCAGAAGTTTCACCTGGAGGGACTGGGGCATTTCGCCGATTTCATCCAGAAAGACCGTTCCGCCGTCGGCGGCTTCGAGCATGCCGCGCGCGTCGCCGACCGCTCCGGTGTAGGCCCCTTTCCGGTGTCCGAACAGTTCCGATTCCAGCAATCCCTCGGGAATCGCCCCGCAGTTCAGAACGATAAATGGCGCGGAGCAGCGGCGGCTGTTGCTGTGAACCGCCTTGGCGACGATTTCCTTGCCGGTCCCGCTTTCGCCGGTAATCAGCACCGTGGCATCGGTTCGCGCGACTTTCTCGATGGTGGCGTAAACCCGGCGCATGACCGGCGAGGTTCCGATCATGTTCGGAATCGAGAACCGCTCGGTGACGAGCCGCCTGAGCGACCGGTTTTCGGTCAGCAGTGCCCGGTACTGGAATCCCCGCTCGACGGTCAGCAGCAGTTCCTCCCGGTTGAAGGGTTTGGTGATGTAGTCGAGCGCGCCGAGTTTCATCGCCGCGACGGCGGCTTCGATGGTGCCGTGGGCGGTGATGACCAGTACCACCGCCTCTTCGTTGATGGCGCGAATTCGGCGCAGGAGTTCGGTGCCGTCCATGCCGTCCATCAGGACATCGGTAATCGTCAGATCAATCGCCTGCTCAGTGTAACGCGCCAGGCCCTCGGCGCCGTCGCGCGCCGTGACCACTGCGTATCCCGCCTGCGTCAGGTGGTGTTCGAGCACGCGCCGAAGACTGTCGTCGTCGTCCACCAGAAGAATGACTTTGTCGGTTTTGGTACTCATGACGGCAATTTCACCTGAAAAGCGGTTCCGGGACGGCTTGAAGTGACCAGGTTGATGGTTCCACCGTTTTGAGAAACCAGCCGTTCGGAAATGGCGAGCCCGAGGCCGGTTCCCCGCGCCTTGGTGGTCAGAAACGGGCGGAACAGGTTCTCCCTTACCGACGGCGCGACCCCCTTGCCGGTGTCGGAGACCGTGACGGCGACGCCGTCTCCCTCCGCCACGGTCGTGAACTCAAGCGTCCCGCCGTCGGGCATGGCGTCGAGGCCGTTGAGCGCCAGATTGAACAGGGCCTGCTTGATCTGTTCCGAATCCACCGGGACGACCGGCAGGTTTTCGTTGAGGTCCCGGCGGATGGCGACTCCCTGCTCCGCCGCGCGCTTCTTCACCAGCGCAATCACGGATTCCACGACTTCGTTGGCGTGGGTCGGGAGCTTTTCCGGGGGCCGGGGGCGACCGTATTCCAGAAAATCGCTCACCAGGCGGTTCAGGCGATTGACCTCGGTATGAATGATCCCCAGAAACTCGCGGGCTTCCGCCGAATCAACGCAGGTTTCGACCGCTTCCGTCGCGCCGCGAATCGCGCCGAGCGGATTCCGGACTTCATGAACCAGGGAAAGCGACAACTGGGCAATCGAGGCCATGCGTTCGGCGGCGACAAGCTGTTCCACGGTCGCTTTGAGTTCGGCATAGGCCGCGCCCAGCGCCTCGGCGGCCTGTTCGCTTTTCCGGCGCTCGCGGCGTCCGGCATTCGAGAGCAGCCCGGTCACCACCGCGACGACCTGAAAGAGTGTCATTTCCCAGTACTGACTGAGCGCGTAGGCCCGCAAATCCTCCCAGTGAAAGAAGATATGCGGAACGTAAATCGCCGCGCTGAAGAGCGACGTCGCGAGACCGCCGCGTACGCCGTAGCGATAGGCCGCGAAGATAATCGGCAGGTAGTAAAACCGCTGAAACGCCTCATGCAGCACGAGGAATTTCGTGTCGGTGGCGTAGTGCAGCACCGTCACCAGCACGATGCTGACACAGATGACGAACGCGTCGCGCCAAACCCGCGCATCAGGCTGACCCACTCCGGTTGATCCTCCAGTTTTCATTGCCGAACCCTTGTAGAAGCAAATCGAGTGCCAATCAAATTGAAATTGTCCTTTCTCAATCAGGCCAATCGGGATTTGTTCAAGCGCGGCACAGCCGGAAACACTTCTCCCTCGCCGAGGTGTCTGATTTCAGACACCGCCTTGTATGCGGGGCAGACAGCCGCCCGCAACCTCCCGACCGGTTTTCGGCGGATTCGCTCGGTTTTGCCCACTTTCCGGGAAAAACCCGGACTGGCACGCGAATTGTTCCCCATAAGGCATTAACAAAAGCCCTTCGGAGATTTCGAGATGAAAACCCTGATTCGAACGCTCGCCCTGATCCTGCTGTTTCCCGCCATCCTTATGGCGCATGGGGGCGAGGACCACGGCGGCGGCGGCCCCGCGGTGACCAAAAACGGAATGACCTCCCAGATGGTCGCCGGAGACGATGTCGAGGGGTTGCTCAAGTATCCCGCCCTCACCGCCGGGAAGGACATCCGGGTGCTTTTCTTCGTCACCGACAAACGACGGAACATGCCGGTGACCGACCTGACCGTCACGCTGCTGTTCAGCGGGGAGAGCCTCGGCGCTTCCGGCGACATGTCGCTCCAGGCCAAAGCCGGCGCGATTCCGGGAATGTATGAAGCGGTGTTGAGCCCGCCCAATCCCGGCCAGTTGAAAATCCGGGTCAGGGCCACCGGAAAATCGTTCGAAGAGGGATTCGCCTTCGCCCCGCTGGCGGTGACGGCGGTACCGGTCCCGCCCCAGGCGGAAAAACCTCCAGCCTGGCTTCTTTTGACGAGCGGACTGCTCATCGTGATGGCCGCCTTTCTGCTTTTCGGGAAACGCCGACCGCCGATTCGCCAACCCTCGTTCCCCTCAATGTCATGAGCTTTCCAA
>JAAFHI010000278.1 GCA_013298335.1 Actinomycetota bacterium | reverse complement strand
GAGCGCGCCAAGCGCGGCAAAGCGGTCGGTCCAGACACGAATCAGGTGGTGGATTCTTTCGACGGAAACGTCCGCCAGCGTGGCTCCGTGGTCGGCGGTGTAGACCACGACCTCGCACACGCCCGCGCCGGGGCGTACCGGATAGATGTCGCTTCCTTCAATCGCCGGTTCGGGCGGTTCGGGCCGCAGGCTCGGGAAGCGGTTTTCGAAAACGACGATGTCGAATTCCGCCTCGGGAATTTCGGTTTCAACACCGCCCGGTTTGGTCGGGCAAAGCGGGCAGTAGTCGGGAGGCGGCAGAAACGTACGATCCTGCCGATGGGTCGCGGTCGCGATCCATTCACCGAGCATCGGATTCCATCTGAGTTCCGACATCGCCGTCCGTCGCCCCGGCCTGTTCCGCCGGGCGTTCAAAATCAAAGTAAATCAGGTATCGCCCGTCGGAGAGCCGCGTTTCCCGCCTGCGAAGCTCAACCTCAAGCGTCGGCTCCGGGCCGTTTTTCGTTTCCGGAAGTACCATTGGGGCTACTTCTTTCCGAGAAACGAAAAGCCGACAAACACGGCGCCGAAAACCGCCATCGCCACGCCCCAATACAGATTGATATTGATGGAAAGCGACTTGGCATACATCGGATCGCCGCCGGTCGCCACGCCGTACCCGATGAGAATCAAGCCGACAATCAGAAACATCAGCCCGATCGGCTTCCGCACGTCCATTCCGCCTGCACCACTCATAGAGCCTCCAAAGGTGTCGGGTTTCGGGTTTCAGGTAAAACCAGTTATGAGTGATGAGTTATGAATGATGAGTTAAAAACTTTTTCATTCCGATGGAGCTGGTCAAGTTCGACCAATTCGCGGTCAAAAACTCATAACGCATAACTGTCTTCCACCTAAAACCCGACACCCGAAACCTGACACCTTTTCAAAAGAAGATCACATTCAACACCACCGTCAGCGCCAGCACGATGACGGCCAGGACCGCCGGGCGCGTGAGAAACGCGATTTTGCCTTCGTCCGGCTTGGGTGTCAGCGAATACACCAGCCCGACGAGTTCCTTTTCCTCGCGCGGCTTCGTCATCAGACTGACGACGATGGTCACCAGAAAACAGGTTGTCCACGCGGCGATGGCGGTCCAGAACGTCTGGGCCAGTTCGCTGTGGTACGGCTTCAGCAACACACCGAAGTAGCCGCCCTTGAAACCGACTTTCGCGCCTTCGGGAAGCGAGATGCCGTGGTGAATGGCCGCCGCGAGCGTTCCCGAAACGAGCCCGATGAACGCGCCGTGCCCGGTCGAGCGTTTCCAGAACATGCCGAGCATGAACGTCGCGAACAGCGGCGCGTTGACGAACGCGAACACCAGTTGCAGCACGTCCATGATGTTGTTGAACGAGGCCGCGATGTAGGCCGCCGCGACCGAGAGCGCGATGCCCGCGACCGTGGCGACGCGGCCCATCCAGAGGTAGTGCTCGTCGCTCGCATCCTTTTTGAAATAGCTCTGGTAGATATCGTAGGTCCAGACCGTGTTGAACGCCGTCACGTTGCCGGCCATCCCCGACATGAACGACGCCAGCAGCGCGGTCAGGCCGAGGCCGAGCATGCCCGACGGAAGGTAGTGAATCAGCATCATCGGCGTCGCAAGGTCATAATCGAAGACCGGCTTGCCCTTTTCATCGACTTCGACCTTGCCGTCTTTGTTTGTCTTGGCCGGGATAATTCCCTGCTTGACTTCGGCGGGCCTGGCGACCGCGGTTGTCGGAGTCGGGTTTGAAGCGGTCGTGCCGATGGTCAGCGCGAGCATGCCGGGCAGAATGACGAGAAACGGGAAAAGCATCTTCGGAATCGCCGCGATGAGGGGCGTCCGGCGCGCGGCGGTCATGGAATCCGCCGCCATCGCGCGTTGTACGACGAGAAAGTCCGTACACCAGTATCCGAACGAAAGAACGAAGCCGAGGCCCATCGCCAGCCCGAACCATTCGACGCCGATGGGATTTTTTGTCGTCTCGCCCATGAAGGCCCACGATTGCGTGTAGGCCGTCGGCGCGAAGCCCTGCGCCACCGAATGCGTCGCGAGCCGCGCCTGCAAGCCCGCCCAGCCGCCGACATCGCGCAAACCGAGAAAGACGAGCGGCAGAAATCCGAAAACGATGAGGAAGAACTGAAGCACTTCGTTGTAGATCGCGCTCGTCAGTCCGCCGAGGAAGATGTAGCCGAGCACGATGACCGAGGCCATCAGCATGGAGAAGTTGTAATCCCAGCCGAGCAGCAGGTTGAACAGCTTGCCCATCGCGTAGAGCGACACGCCCGACGAGAAAATCGTCATTACGGCGAAGGAAATCGCGTTCAGACCGCGGGTTTTTTCGTCGAAACGGAGTTTCAGATACTCCGGCACGCTGCGCGCCTTCGACCCGTAATAGAAGGGCATCATGAAGATGCCGACGAAGACCATCGCCGGAATCGCGCCGATCCAGTAGAAGTGGCTTGTGGCGATGCCGTATTTCGCGCCTGACGCGCCCATGCCGATGACTTCCTGCGCGCCGAGATTGGCCGAGATGAAGGCCAGACCGGCGACCCACGCGGGAATCGAGCGTCCCGACAGGAAATAGTCCGTACTGGATTTCATGTACCGCTTCAACGCGAAGCCGATACCCAGCACGAAAGCGAAATAGACCGCCATGATGACGTAATCAATCAGGATGAGCTTGACACTCGGCATCGTGAATACGACTCCGTTCAACGGTCGCGCGTTCGGCGACCGGGAAGTTCACACACGAACACCCGCGGGGCCGTGTGACGCATCTGAAAAAACATTTCGAGAAAGGGAAGGTTCGGTCGCGGAAGCTAGCCGAAATCATCGTTCGGAACAATACATTTTTCGGTTATCCGCGCACCGGTCTTTCGATGACGGGAAGCGCTTTTCAATCAGACCACGCGAGATTGATACATTTCGCCACTGAATTGGATTTCGACGCCAATGCGATGAAATGAACGTAGCCGTGTCGTTTACGACACGGTCAAGGCCCTTCCCCAACTTTCCCAACGTAACCGTGTCGCCAACGCGATGAGAAGCAAGTGTTCCACCGCGTCGGCGTGGAGTCGGGAGCGGAGTCCGGCATTGATCTCCCGTAACTGTTCCGGCAAGGCAAATGGCGGCGGCTGAACAGGTACGATCTCCCATCTGGGGGGCACGGACATTCCATTCAAAAAAACCGGACATGCCGGAAAAACATGGTAGAAGTACTCCATCTACTCTTTTCATTCCACTCGCATTTCGGGGTTACGCAATGGAGTCCATTCCGGAACGCAACGGGAGAGTTCTCATCGTCGATGATGAAGAGGCCGGAAGGGAAACCCTTTCGGGCCTCCTTGTCCCCCTGAACGTCAGCCTCCGGTGCGCCTCCGACGGTCCGGAAGCACTGGCCATCATCCAGGCCTGGAAACCGGACCTCGTCCTGCTCGATGTCATGATGCCCGGCATGGACGGTTTCGACGTCTGCCGGACCATCCGCGCCGATCCCGAAATCGGCGAGACACCGGTGCTGCTGATTACCGCACTCGACGACCCCGAAAGCCGCCTCGAAGGATTTCAGGTCGGCGCCGACGACTTCATCACCAAGCCCATCCTCCGGACGGAACTCCGGATGCGCATCCGGTCGCTCCTCAGACTCAACCGCTACCGCCGGCTGGTGTCGGCCCAGACCCGTTTCGAATGGATCGCCGAGCAGTCCAACAACGGCCTGCTGATTCTCGATCGGGACGAAAGAATTACCTACCTCAACTCCACGGCGAGAAAACTCCTCGGAATCCCCGGTACGGAAGCGGTCGAGACACTGGGGACCTTCCGCGAACAGGCCGCGCCGCATTTCCGTTTTGAACCGGTCGAGGACTGGAAACATCCCCTGAGCGAAACGAAACGGAACAGTCCGCTTTACCTGCTGCGCCCGGAAACGGCGGTCGCCCCGCAGTTCTGGCTCCAGGTCACGCCCCTCGAACTTCCCGTTTCGGATCATGGAGATTTCGCCCTCCGGCTGACCAACATCACCGACCAGAAAGTGCAGCACCTCGCCCAGTGGCATTTTCATACGGCACTGAACCACAAGCTTCGCACGCCCCTCGCGGTCATTCTCGGCGCGCTCGAACTGCTCGAATTCGAAGGCGAAACGGCCACCGCCGATTTCCGGAACGAAATGGTCGGACTCGCCTACCAGGGCGTCAACGAACTCAAGCGCAAGGTCGATCAGGCCCTTCAATTCGTGAATATCGTCGGCCTTGCGAGGGAACAGTCGGTTTTCCCCAGCGAAGCCCAGGTCGCCCTGATCGAAACCTCGGCCAAAAGCCTCGGCATCACGACGCCGGAAATCCACTACGACCCCGCGCTGAACGGTCTCGGCATTCCGCTCAACCCCTTTTCGATGGAATCCATCTACCTTGAACTGCTCGGGAACTCCCTCAAGTTTCATCCCCGCAAAACGCCGACCGTCGAGGTCAGCCTCACCCGCTCCGGAACGTGCCTGCTGCTGTGCCTGACGGATGACGGCCTGACCCTTTCTCTGGACCAGCTCGAAAAGGTCTGGCTCCCCTATTTCCAGGGCGAACGCCTCTTCACCGGACAAATGCCGGGACTGGGCCTCGGCCTCTCGGCGGTCTCGACCCTGATCTGGGGAACCGGTGGCGACTGCGAAATGATCAACCGCCCGAACCAAACTGGCGTCGAAGTCAGATTGATGATCCCGCTCGTCCCTCAGACGCAGGCCGACCCGAGCCCCGCCATCGGAACGTAAACGCCTTCCTCAAAAGGAATGTCCGTCCGGTGGCCCCCGCCCTGAATCCGGGTGGTCCCGACCGCAAATCGCGTGGATTTTTGTTTGCAGCCACCGCGTTTCCCTATATGTTTGCGAATGCTCCGCCTGGCGGTTCCTCCCTTACAGATTCGGCGCTTCCCCTATCCCACACGCAAGGATTCCCTCCGTGATTCTCGATTCATTCAAACTGGACGGAAAAGTCGCCCTCGTTACGGGTTCCTCATCGGAAGTCGGTTCGGCGCTCGCCGTCGCGCTCGCGCAGGCCGGCGCGGATGTCGCCTGTCAGGAGAGCACACGCGCCCCGGAAGCGACCTGCGCCGCCATTACCGCGCTCGGACGCCGCGCGGTACCGGTGGTCGGCGATCTCTACGACCGGGCGTTTCACAACCACATCATCAACACGACGCTCGAACACCTCGGACGCATCGACATCCTCGTCAATAACGAAACGACGATTCAGCGCATGCCCGCGCTCGACTACTCCGACGTGGACTGGAATTACGCCCTCGAAGTAAACCTCTCCGCCGTGTTCCGCCTCTCGCAGATCGTCGGACGCCACATGATCGAACGCGGCAGCGGGAAAATCATCAACATCGTGTCGGTCCTCGCCTTTCAGGGCGGAATCTTCGCGCCCGCCCTCGCCGCGTCCAAAGGCGGCCTGATGCAGCTCACCAAGGCACTCGCCAACGAATGGGCCAGCCGGGGCGTCAACGTCAACGCCATCTCGCCGGGCTACGTCATTTCGGACAGCACCCGCGAACTGCGCGAAGACCCGACCCGTAACCGCCAGATTACCGAAC
>JAAFHI010000919.1 GCA_013298335.1 Actinomycetota bacterium | reverse complement strand
CCAGACCCCAGACCCCAAACCCCAAACCCAATACCTTTGTTTTGAACCTGAAACCAGACACCCGAAACCCGACACCTTTTTTTATTTGAACCCGACCCCTGACCCCTAACCCCTTTGCTCTGAACCCATTTCCCCCTCTCCCCGGTATTACCCGATGAACGGCGTCGAAACGCCTTCGAAAATCGGAAAAGGGAGATACGGAAATGACGATCGCGGATGTGTTGGCCATTGTCTTCGGGTTGGTACTGGTGTGCGGCGGACTGGCTTCGCTGGCGGTTCTCCTCGGAGCACTTTTCCCTGAAACCATCAATCGGGCCGGGCATCACGCCGGTTCCCATCCGATCCGGATGGGATTCCTTGGCGGATTCGCCTTTTTCGGAATCCTTTTTGTTGCGGTCATTTTCAGCAAGTTGCCGGGATTGGGGCATTTGCTGGCGCTCATTACGCTGGTGACCGGCCTGACGGTCGCGATGATCGGCGGCGCGGGCGTCATCCGGCGACTGGCGACAAAACTCTCGCCGACACCGCAAAACATTTCCTTTCAGGAACTTGTAAAAACCGCCGCCGTCCTCGAACTCACCATGCTGATTCCGTTCGTCGGCTGGTTGGTCGTCCTGCCGGTGACGTTCGCGGTGATGCTCGGCACGGGCCTGCGGGCGCTGCTGCACATCCCGCGCGCGGTCGCCCAACCCGCCGGGCCGCGTCCGGTCGAGCCAATGATGTACGTCCAGCCGAGCGCGTAACCGGGAGGGGACCATGACTTCACGACGTACTTTTCTCGGATACGCGGGAATTGCCGCCGCCGGACTTTCGGTTTCGGCCTGTTCCAGACCCTTTCGAACCCTGACCCGGCTGGCCGACCCGACCCCGGTTTCTGGCACGCCCGATTCGCGGACGGCGCAGGCTGCCCGGCATGTCCTGAACCGACTTTCCTTCGGGCCGGGGGTGGGCGAAGTCGGAAGGGTGGCCGAAATTGGCCCCGATGCCTACATTGAAGAACAACTTGCGCCTGATAACGTCTCGGATATTGCAGCGCAATGGAAAGTACGGGGAATCGAGTCGCTCGGACTGGGCGCGCCGGGGGTGTACGACTTTTCCCCCGAGGAAATGATCGGCGACCTGCGCCGGGGAACGATTTTAAGGGCTGTGTACAGCCGTCGGCAGTTGAACGAGGTCATGGTCGAGTTCTGGAACGACCATTTCAATATCTACTCGGAAAAGGGCGACTGCGCGCGGTTGCTGGTAGTTCACGACCGGGAAGTCATTCGAAAGCACGCTTTCGGCAAATTTCGCGATCTCGTGGCCGCCGTGGCAACAAGCCCGGCGATGCTGGTCTACCTCGACGGCATGGCGAACGTCACCGGCAAGCCGAACGAGAATTTCGCCCGCGAACTCCTCGAACTCCACACGCTCGGCATCCACGGCGGGTACAACCAGGGCGACGTTCAGGCCGCCGCGCGGGCGCTTAACGGCTGGCGTGTCCGCGAGGGCTTGGTCGGTCGCGGACGCGCCAATTTCGAAACCAAATTTCACGACGAGGGCGAGAAAAACGTCCTCGGGGCAGTCGTCCCCGGCGGTTCAACCAGCAACGTCGATTTTCTGGTCAATCTCGTCGCGGATCACCCCTCCACCGCGCAGCATCTTTCAATCAAGCTCTGCCGCCGGTTCATCGGCGACGCTCCCCCGGCATCGGTCGTCGAAAAGGTTGGCGCGCGCTTCCGGAAAACCGACGGCGACATCCGCGAAACCTTGCGCGAACTCTTTCATTCACACGAATTTACCGCCGCCGGGCCGATGTTCAAGCGACCGTTTCGGTTTGCCGTCTCGGTACTTCGTGCGACCGATGCCGACACCGACGGCGGAAAGAAGTTCCAGAAAAGCCTCAAGGACCTCGGCCAGTTGCCGTTTGACCGGCCCACTCCCGACGGTTTTCCCGACGGCGACGAACACTGGCACGCCCACATTCTGCCCCGCTGGAATTTCGTCGCGTCGCTCGTCAACGGCGGGATCGGGAAAACCGCCGTCGATGTTGGTGCATTGCCGAACACGCCCGACGAACTTTCCAGCCACCTCATCGGACGCCCGCTTTCCGCTCACGAAAAAACGGCGTTTGAAACCGCCACCGACCCCTCGGGACGCCTGGCCCTTGGGCTCTGTCTCCCCGATTTTCAATACCATTGACCCGTTGGCGACGAGTTTCCCATAGCCTCGCCAAAGCGCTCCGGCTATGGGCTATATTCTTTAAAATCAGTTATTTGCCGTGAGACGAGCCTTTCGCTGACTACTGACTACTGACTACTGACTACTGACTACTGACTACTGACTACTAACTGCTAACTGCTAACTGCTAACTGCTAACTGCTAACTGCTAACTGCTAACTGCTAACTGCTAACTGCTAAC
>JAAFHI010000391.1 GCA_013298335.1 Actinomycetota bacterium | reverse complement strand
GTGATGACGTTGGTTCCGTTGGCATGCCGAAAGACCTCCACGGTTTCCGAAATCTGGCCGAATCAATCCGGCCACGGTGTGATGCCGAAGAGGTGCGGCTCGAAACCCTCGGGCCACTTGGTTCGGGGATCGCATTGAACCTCTTCGAATCGACAGTCTTGGAGCAATGCCCGACTCAGGTCGGCTCCGCACAGATTCGCGCTCGTAAAATTCGTCCGCAGCAGTTGTGCGCCCGTCATCATCACGCCGTCGAGGTCGCCGTAGCGGAAGTCTGCCTCGGTCAGATTGCCATTCTCGAACGTGACATCCACGAGCCTTGCCCGGCAGAATTTTGCTCCGGTCAGGTCACTGTTGGCAAACGTTGCTCCGGACAGCGTGGCGTATGAAAAGTTGGCCTGCTCAAACACCGTCTCCGAGAGATTGGCACCCGATTGATTGCAACGAACGAAATAGGCGCGGGCCAGATTCGGCGTGGCCTCGTTCCGCACCCGCCAGCGATTCCAGCGGGCGACGGATTCGGGGCCGTTTGAAAGAAGATGAATGGCGCGGGTTCGATCCATCAGATAAAAGTTGTATTCTTGGAAACCGTAATTTGCATGGCGTCACTGTAAGTTTTTGGAGGCGAGTGCCCGAACAAGACGGACGCCGAGTGGTGATTTGTTGTTGATGAAGGGGAAGATTGAACTCACGAAAATCACCTCGCCATTCCCAACCTTGGTCCTGCCCATCACGGGCATGGCGTTTTCAATAAACGCAAGCGGCAAGGCCTCCGGCGGCATGCGGGTAATGGCACTCCCCGTCTGATAGGTAGGCAGGGCAAGCTCTCTCGTCAGCGGGTGATCGGCCAACTGAACGAAGGTTTTTGTTCGATATTCGCCGTCGAAAGTAATACCCAATGTATTGGCGACATCATCATGGATGGGCGCATCCTTCCTGATAAATCCCTGAATAAGCAGAACCTTCCCTCCGTTATGCGCGAACCGCTGATAGGCTTCGACCTCGGTCGGCTCGTATGTACCCCAGCAAGCAAACCGAATGACGACCTCCGCGTCCTTGAACTGATCGGTGATCCGCGTTCCGCGATGAATCTCGCTTACCACATAGCCCTGTAACCGTAAGGCATCGGCAAAGGGTTTTCCCTGGTGGTCTTTCGTCGGATCAAGGGATTTGGGTGATTGAGGGTACCACCAGTTACCACCGTCATGACTCGCATCCACGACAATGCGGCGAGATGCGGCTTTCCCCGCCGAGGGCGACCACATGGGTAGAGCCAGAACAAAGAGAAAAAACAGCGGAAGGATTTGTTTCATCTCAAGTACCTTTCAAATAATTGGTTCAATGGTCGATCAGTAATGTGTGAAGAGTTTTTCCGGCCGTCGGAATAATAGTCGACTGAATTCTCTTGTTGGAGCGAAAAATTAAAACGACCGGAACGCGCCTGACGCAATCCCGGTCGTTTCGGTGGCTTGGAATCAGCCTTGTTTCATTTGAGCAGTTCTTCCCGGAAGAACTCGACGGCGCGCGGGTCGCCGGTCTGGCCGAGCCAGAAGTACGCCTGCTTGCGGACCGCGACCTTCGGGTGCGTCCGTGCGACCTTGATGAGAATCGGCACGGCTTCATCCTTCGGACGCTGGCTGACGGCGAAAACGGCCTGTTTCTGGATTTCGGTCTCCGGGTCGTTGTCGATGGTGTCGGCCAGCGCGTCGAGGCTCTTTTTTCCGGCTTTCTGACCGAGCCAGAAAATCGCCTGCTTTCTGACATCGACATCCTTTTCGGTCGTGGCCATCTGAATGAGGAAGCGGGCCGCGGCGTCGGCGTCTTCATTGACGGAAACGGCGAAGATGATCTGCTTCCGTACTTCGCGCGGCTGGACGCTCTGGTACAACTGTTCGAGCGTTGCCACCACGCCGGGGTTCTTGCTCACGCCGAGCGAAAAGGCCGCCTGTTTGCGGAGTTCCGTCTCCTCGTTTTCATTGCGGACGAGGTCCGCCAGAAACGCCTGCTCGCCTTCGATCTGGCCGAGCCAGAACACCGCCGACATGCGGATTTTCCGGTCCTTGCCGGGGCCCGCCAGTGATTTCAGGATTCCCGGAACGCGTGAGTGATCGTGCAGGCTGATGGCGAGCACCGCGCCGTCGCCGACCTTGTGCGACGGCTGGTTGCCGGTGAGGTTTTCGAGGAAGTCGAGGCTCGCGCCGTTCTCGACCTGACCCAGCCAGTAGACCGGATATTCGGTGGCGAACTTCCGGTCGAGATTGTGTACGTCGAGGCGGAGGACTGTCTCGCCGCTCGCGTCGTACCGCGCGAAGACCCCGACGTTGCGCGTTTCATACTGCCCGTTGCTCTGGCGCGTGGCGTTGATGGTGCGACTCCTTCCGCCTTCATCGGACCAGTCGGATTCGATGCAGACGCCGGGGCGCGGCGTGAACTGATAGGCCACCCAGAATTCCGACTGTCTGGCAGCGCGTCCTTTCGCGATGGCCGCCTGGCGTCGGGCGTCGAACGTCGGGCCTTCGACCGGGATGAGGTTCTGAATCTTCGGCGGCAGGGCGTCGGCCTGCGCGGCGGCGGGGACGGGCATATTGGCACGGCTGTCGGGCGACCAGGCCAGCGCGAGCGTGACGATGAGAAGAAGCGTCTTCGGGTCCATCGGGGTCTCCTTTTATTGTTGTCGGTTGCGGACGGAAAAATGTTGGCGAAGAAAAGTGGTCAGGCGCGAAGCGATTACTTCAAGAGGTCTTCCAGGAATTTGGCCGCTTCGGGGTCGCGGCTCTGGCCGAGCCAGAACACGGCCTTCTTGCGCAGTTCCGGCGAGGCATCTTCACGGGCGATTTTCATGAGCTTGCGGAGCGCGGCCTTGTCGCGGGACTGCGAGAGCGAGAAAACAACCTGCTCCTTGATTTCGGTGGTTTTTTCGCCGTCGTAGAGTTCGATCAGCAGCGGGACGGTTTCCGAGCTGCGTCCCTGTCCGAGCCAGAAGATCGCCTTCTTGCGGACCTCGACGCTGCTCGTTCCGCGCGCGATATCGAGCAGTTTTGCGCGGGATTTCTCGCTGCGTGACTGGCTGATGGCGAACAGAAGCTGGTCGCGGATTTCGTCGCCGCGCTCGGCGTCGAACAGCGTCGAGAGTTCATCGAAGCTGCCGTCGCCACCGTGTTGCGACAGCGCGAAGATGGCCTGTTTGCGGAGCGCGACGCTGCCGCCCGAGCGGGCGATTTCGACGAGCCGGGTTTTGGCGACCGGGCTGGGATTCTGCGAGATCGAAAACAGAATCTGCTTCTTGAGGCCTTCATCGGACGACGCGTCGTAAATGCCCATCAGCGCAATCACCGATTCGTCGCCCCGCTGCTGGCCGACCCAGAATACGGCGGTGCGGCTCAGTTCGGGGTCGTTCTGGCCGCGGGCGATGTCGAGCAGCGCCATGCGGCCCGCCGCGCCGCCGTAGATGCCGATCATCGACACCGCCGATTTCTTCAACTGGGCGCTCGCTTTCGGAGACTTGATGAGTTCGAGCGCCACCGCCGTGCCGCGTTCGGGGTTTGACTGGAAGAGGCTTTGCAGCGCGACCTGCTTCATCTCGTTGTTGTCGTCCCGGTCCAGCGGGCCTTCGATGACCGGCCCGTTGCCCAGCAAGGGCGCGAGTTCGATCCGCAGCGTCCGCGCGTCGTCGGCCCAGCGGGACTTCGGATAGTCGCGCACGAGCTTTTCCGCCTGTTTGTCGGCGTCCTTCAGGTTGCCCAGTTTCTTGAGTGAAAAGGCATGCCAGTACATCGCGGCGTCGACGTTCTCATGCTTCGGATACTCGCGGATAAAGGCCCGGAACGTTTTTTCGGCCTGTTCCCAGTCTTCGTTCTCGATCATTTCACGGGCCTGACGGAAGCGGTCCAGGGCCGCGTCGCCAGCATTGCTCGCCTGCACGAAGCGGGCGAATTTCTCGGCTTCCTGCGCGGATGCCCGGCTGGTGCGAAAGACGGGCAGGCCCATCGCGAGGCAGAGGCAACCGATGACGAGACCGGTCGTGAGAAGGGTGCGAAGAAGTGAAGCGCGATTCTGGAACATTGTTTTTGTACCCCGAGGGAAAGGTGTTCTTTTTTTCAGCGGCTGGCCGCGACGGTCATCGGCGATTCGTTGAGACGGGTGAAGGTTTCGAGCGTGGCGATGATTTCCTTGCGCTGGACCCGTGCCCGGATGGCGTCCACCTCGCCGGGCGACGGTTTGTCGGGCAGGTTCGCGATGTCGATGAGGAGCGGTTCGAGCCGGTTCAGCACATCGCCGAGCGGGATGTTGCCCGAGCGTTCGGCTTCGCGCCGCAGGACCACGTTGCGGTAGATCAGGCTTCGTGAAACCTGCTTTTCGTAGGCGATGGTCTCGGCCAGTTCGGCCTCGGTGCCGCCCGAGTTTCGGACCGAACGCAGAACCTGCTGCGCCTTTTCGAAATGGTTCGCGGCCTCCGGGTTGAGCGCGGTCGGTGAGATCGACGCACTGCTGACGGCCACGAACGGCAGGTCAACCGTTTCCGGTTCGGATTTCGGACCGGGGGTGCCTTCCGGTTTTTGCCGCCGGGGCTTCGTGGTGTGTTTCACCACGTTTGGCTGTCGGTTCTCCTGAGCTGGCGGCACCGGTGTCGAGTCCTTTTCGGTTCTGGCTGGTGACGGCATCTGAGTCCCGGCATTTTCGGTTTTGTTCGGAATGATCGGGCCGCCGATGG
>JAAFHI010000121.1 GCA_013298335.1 Actinomycetota bacterium | reverse complement strand
AATTCCGTGAGATTTACGCGCGATAACGGAGAGATCACGTAATGGATATCCGTTTCCATCGGGCCGTTTGTATTGAAAAAGCGCATTCCCGTTTCCCTTGCCATTCCCGCAAAGCTTTCAGCCCCTATGTCATTACAACGATAAAATGTCACAAAAAACAGGCATAAAATGTCATAAACGAGGGAATTTTACAGCTATTGGTTGAATTTTTCTTGAAGTGTACAGGCATAAAATGTCAGAAAGTACAAAAAACAGGCATAAAGTGTCATAAAGTGCGAATTTGGAAAAAAGTGAAGCCGATGCGACACAAACTGTGAGCGCATCGGCTTCACTTTTTTCTTTCAATACTGACCATTGATCACACCAGGGGGCACTGTTGGCATAAAGTGACCAGGAGTACACACGACTTGAAAAAGGGGTTTATTGGGCACAATCGAACCAGCCCTTGGTTACTTGTGCTTGAGGACGACGCGGTACACGACGGTTTCACCCGTTCCTTTGACCGTTGCGTATGGGTGGCGTTCATCGTCGGTGAAATCCGTTTTGGGCGGCGGATTTGAGGTTTTGTCGAGAAAGTCTCGCCGGCCTTTGTCAACGCTTCCGTTCAGGATCGTCCCGCCCCCGTCAAACGGGGATTTCTTCGCGGAAGAAGGGTATGGTTTCCCGGCCCGAATTTTTTGAACTTTGACGGCATAGGTGAATCTGAGATTGGTGGCGAGGCGGCATCGGTTTTCGAGCAAGCCAGATTCCGGTGACGACCGCGGGGAGCAGAAAAGGTACTTTGTTTTGGATCAAATTTTCGTTTTGGCATTGGTGAAATGATTTGAACCGCCAAACATTTGAGCGTTTAGCAGTTCAAAAGTTTAGAGCGTCGATTCGTTTCGACGAAATCCGACAGTGTTTAGAAGCAAATATTTGATCGCCATCTCAGCCGTTCCCGGCATAGCCAAGTGGCGTTTACTATCGGTCCTTCAATCGGGTCTATGTCAACACACTCATATAGAACCCAATCAAGGCAAGTCCTGCCATCATTGCCGATTCCACCCGGTTCGAGCACCAAATTCCCGCCACCGTTAATGGGTGTCATTGTGATGGATCCTCCCGCGCCATTTTCCCCATTTGTTCCGTCCTCACCACGGCCCGGAGACATTTCGCCAAGTGAGCCGTTTGCCCCGACCTGACCATCTTGACCGACGAGATTGCAAGGTTGCGTGCTGGGGCGTCCGCCTTTACCGCCTTCTCCCGACGCTCCCGGATTACCCCCCAAACCTTGAAGTCCACCCGTTCCTTTTCTGCCGCCGGTCCCTGCCTGTGCTTGGGTAAAAATCAAAGAAGTGTTAAAGCTGGTGGGGAAATGGACTACTATCGGACCGCCATTTCCGCCTTTCGCGCCCTTCCCGCCCTTCCCGCCGGTCGAACCCGGTCCGCCATCGCCGCCTTTCCCCCCTCTGCCGCCTCTACCTACCGTCGAGCAGCCACAATAGGACCCGTCCCCGCCTTTTCCCCCCGGCTTACCATTGCCTCCCTGTCCCCCTGGACCGCCATTCCCACCGTTGCCACCGTCTCCACCATTCGACAAGAAGGTATAAGATTCAGTGCTGCCTATTGGAATTATGTAGGTAATTTCTCTCCCATTACCGCCATCTACTCCGTCTTCTCCGTCTTCTGCTTGCCGTCCGGGGAATCCATTCTCACCGTGATCTCCATCTATTCCGTCAACTTGTGGACAAGTGCCATTGGGGCCATCCGGTCCCGCGTTGGCTCCGTCCGGTCCGGGATATACGGGGTTCCCGTGTTGGCCATCGCGTCCCCGTTGTCCGCTTTCATCAATTATTGTCGAATTCGGAGAAACGGTTCTGTTTGCAACCGAAGCAAGCCATTCCTTGCGTCCTTGACCGGAAACATCAATCGTGACGGTTTTTTTGCCGGAAGATGTCGCATCCGTTCCGGTGTCATTTGTGCCGGGGTCGTCGGACAGCAAAAACACATAGATCGAATGCGGCCCTTTGATCACCGTTTCCGGTTCGCTGAAGGTGAGCCGATTGGCGATAATCACCGTGTCTTCCGTTAGGGAAACGTTTTTCGGGACGGAAAATGTGTTGGCAAGTTGTGCCCCGGCCAGTTTGTTCGGCAGGGTTCGGACTTCTTGCAGTTGAGGAAGTTGGCCGGAATAATCCGCAACTTTTTGACGCCAGTTCCTTGTAAAAAGAATCGAAGCGTCGAATGGAACACCGGACTTCGTCAAAATTTCGCGCACGTTCGCAATGGTTTTTGCCTGCCTTTGGGCGGTAAGGATCATTTGCTCCGCTTGGGCGCGAGAAATCCCGGCAGGTATGGGAACACCGTTGATGGTTTCCGTGGATTGTTGCCCGGAAGTGGGTACGGTGAAGGTCGCAACGGCCACCAGCCCGGCCAGAAAGAGACAAAAGCCGAGTTTGGCAAAGCGCGGCAGCAAGGTTCTTGTAGTACGTGATGTCATAGGCTCTATTCTTGTTGATGCTGAGTTAGGGTTTTCTCGCCCCGGCGAGACGGCACACCTCGCCCGAAGGGTATTCACTGTAGAAACGTGATCGGTTGGGAAAATGGTACGGCCCTGCCCGGAGAATAAACCATTTCGGGCGGTTTTTTTCCGGCGTGGCGATCCTATGGCGGCGGTAAATCCTTTGGTCGCACCTACTTTGAGTCGGAGTCCAAGAGATTGATTCTAAAAGAAAGAAACTGTTGGAAACAAGGTGACAGGACGCTTCTTCACGTTGTTTCGGGAGTTTGCCGACAACTCGAATTTAACTTGAGCAAAGATAAAGGTTTTGGCTGAGTTCCCGATTTCAAGGTTTTCCTGCAAATTCAAGATTTTTCCCCTCCAACAACTCCGACTCAAAGTAGCCACACTCATTACAAGTCATCACCTAACTTCGTTTCGCACCCACTGTTCAGTTACAATTCCGGAATGATGCTCAAAAGTCATTCCACCCTGTGCGTCCTTTCCGAACCGGCCAGGGAACTGGTGGAGAATATCCGACGGGCCGGGCCCTCGCGCGCCGTCCGGAGTGGCAAGGGGAACGTCAGCGGGCGGTATCCGAGCAGGAAAATGGGCTCCACGATTCAGTTCGAGAGTCACAAGAACGAACTGGCGTTTATTCTTGAACTGGAACACGACCCGAACGTCATCGAGTAGTATGACCAGCCAAGTCCGATCCCACTGTCGTACCTCTCGAAAGCCGGAAGCCGGGTTGACGTACTCCACACGCCGGACTTCTTCGTCATCGGTCGGGACTGGATCGGCTGGGTCGAGTGCAAGACCGAAGAGGACCTGAAACGCCTCGCTCCAAAACAGCCCAATCGCATTCAACAGGAAGTTGCCGGTTGGCGATGCCCGCCCGGAGAGGTTTACGCAGCCGGATTCGGCCTCGCCTACCGCCTCCGTTCCTCCGCCGAAATCGACTGGACGTTTCAGCGCAACGTGGCCTTTCTGGAAGACTACCTCCGGATGGATGAAATCGAACTTCCCCAGGTTCACCTCGATCTGGTCGAGTCATTCGTCCGGGCAAGCCCCGGAATCTCCCTTCGGAATCTGCTCGACCTGTTTGAAAGGAACGGTATCCCCTCGGATCGCCTGTACGCGATGATGGTGACCGACCGGGTGTACGTCGATCTGACCGCCGCGTCATTGTCGGAACCCGACCGGGTCCGACTGTTTGCCGGTCGCGACGAGGCGTCTCAACATCCCGTTCCGAGCGTCGCGACCACCGTGAATCTCGCGAGGCTTGAGCCAAATCAGGTTCTGATCTGGGATGAACGTCCGGTCACCATGCTCCATCGGGGCGAAGAATCCGTCTGGCTTCAGGAGGAGAACGGACATGTCGTCTCCATTCCCGATGATGAATTTGTTCGCCTGATCCGGACCGAGCGCATCCGTCCGCTGAACCTCGATCTTCACCCCGCCGCTTTCCACAAGATTCGAGAACACCTGGTCGGCATGTCCCCCGCTCAGTTGAAAGTGGCCGCCAGCCGGAAGGCTGCTTTCAAACAGACCGTGACGACGGTGACCGAGCGGACTGTTTATCGTTGGCGGGCACGCTACCGACAGGCCGAGCGCGAACTCGGGGAAGGATTTTTTGGACTTCTCCCCGCCACTGAAAAGCGCGGAAACCGGCTGCCCAAGCTCACGCCGGAAACCATCGCGATGGCCGAAAAGTTTATTGCCGAGCGGTACGAAAACGCCCGGCAGCCGAATATCCGCTCGGTCTGGGCGAAACTGACGGCGGCCTGCCGCGAGACGGAGATTCCCGCGCCGAGCTATGAAACGTTTCGCGTCATGGTTGGAAAGCGACCGAACGTCACCCAAATCACGGCGCGACGTGGAAAGCGAGCAGCCTACGGCCTGCAACCCGTCATTCTGGAACTTGAACGAACCACCCCACGACACGGTGATCGTCCCTTCGAGATCGGACATATCGACCACACGGAACTCGACATCGAGTTGGTCTGTTCCGAAACCGGCCTCAATCTGGGTCGCCCCTGGATGAGCCTGCTGACCGACGCCTTCTCCCGTCGCGTTCTGGCCTTTCGCCTTTCATTCGAGCCGCCGAGCTACCGTGCCTGCATGGGCGTCATCCGGGAATGCGTCCGTCGGTTTCAATGTTTGCCCACCACGCTCGTCACCGATGGCGGGGCGGAATTCCAGGGGAGCTATTACGACGCGCTGCTCGCCCGATTTGAGATCATCAAGAAAACCCGGCCACCTTCGCAGTCACGATTCGGCTCGGTCTGCGAACGACTCTTCGGAACGGCCAATTCACGCTTCATCCACACCCTCGCCGGAAACACGCAACTGACCGCTCAAAACGTCCGATTGGCAGCGGGGAAGCACAACCCGAAAAAACTCGCGGTCTGGACCTTTGAGCGTCTGCACGACCATCTCGCCACTTTCCTCTATGAAGTGTACGACACGCTCGACCACCCGGCCCTTGGTCAATCGCCGCGCGAAGCATTTCTGAAAGGTCGGGTTCAGGGCGGCCTCCGGGAGTCCCGAATCATTCGCGACGACCTGAATTTCAGGCTCATGACCATGCCCACGACCCCCAAGGGAACCGCCGTGATCGTTCCCGGCAAGGGCGTCAAAATCAATGGAATCTATTACCTGAACGTGTTTTTCAAGGGATTTCCGAAAGGGGCGCCCCGCGTGGACGTCCGCTACGACCCGGACGACATCGGGCATGCCTGGGCGTTTCACCAAAAGCAGTGGCTTGAATGCCAGAGCGAGTACTACCCGATTTTCCAGGGGCGGTCCGAATCTGAAATCCGGATTGCCTCGGCGGAAATTCGGAAACGGCTGTCGGCCCAGAATCGCAAAAGCCGGTTGTCAATTCCCGCGCTGGCCGAATTCCTGAAGTCCACCGATTTGGCCGAATTGGAATTGCTCGGTATTCAGCGGCTGAGAAATCTGGCCCAGCGGAAGGTCGCCGCTGGAAAGCGAATCGTTGGCGCTGTCCCGCCCGTCCCCGTCCAGGTCGCCTCCACGACATCTTCCATTCCATCCGAAGCCTTGTCCGACGAGAAGATCGAATTCTCGATTGAAGAACTTGAAATCCTTGGAGAACTCGAATGAGCCAGGTCGCCGCTTCGCGCAGAAAAACTCTTCAGCCGCAAATGCTGGAGGGCACAATCGACGAGAAAATCGCCTACTTTCAGGAATTTCTCGTCACGCACGCCAACCTGAAAGCGGTGGACAAAGAAGTTTGGAACGGAATCAACGCTTCCGGGAACGGGACGCTCTACTTCGTCATCGGCCCGACCGGTGTCGGCAAAACCACCCTCCGGCACTCCCTGGAGCGGCGACTCGTTCGTGAAGCCGTCAAATTGAACGGAAAGAACGGTTCGCCGCCCTTCCTTTCGGCGGAGGTCCCCGCTTGCGAAGGAAATCACTTCAAATGGGGCGATTTCTTTCGCACCGCCTTGAAATCCGCGCTAGGCCCGCCGCCAAAAGGGATGACGGCGAATCCGCTCACGCCGAACCAGCAGGCCATCTTCGTGAAGCGAGCGCATCAGGAGTTCCATTTCCGGGATCAGCTTCTGGACTGGTTCCTCGAACATCGGCCCAAGGCATTCTTCATTGATGAAACCCAGCACCTCAGCCATACCTACTCCCTTCGCCGACTGCTGGATCACATGGACGTTCTGAAGTCCTTCGCCAATCTTGCCCAGACGACAATGGTTCTTTTCGGGACCTACGATTTGCTGGCCTGCCGGGACCTCAGCGCCCAACTCTCTCGCCGCAGCGTCGATATTCACTTCAAGCGGTACGGTCGGCGACCGGTCGAGGTCAGGTCTTTTTTGAACGTCATCCTGACCTTCATGAAACACCTTCCCCTGCGGTCGGATTTCAACCTGCTTGAGCACTCGGATTTTCTGTACGTCCACTCGGCGGGTTGCGTCGGAATTCTGAAGGACTGGCTGACGCGCGCCCTGCGGTCGGCCTGGCTTTTCAATGACGGGCATCTGACGGCGGCGATTCTCAGGGACGAAGCGCCAAGCGCCAGCAAAGCCCATCGGATCGGCGCTGAATCCATCGCGGGCGAAATGAAGTGGGAGACCGAATCGGTCACTTCCGAGCAGTTGTACCGGCTACTCGGCGTCTCGCTTCCGCCCACCGAACCAGGCGATCAGGCGCCGGCGGTATCCTCTGCGTCAAATTCTCAGAAATGGAATGGCAACAAAGAAAAGAATGCCGGCTGGACGCCGACCGATGGAGCAACCGCCCCGAACGCGAAAATCAATCAAACGGTCAAGGCCAGCCCCAAACTCCCTGGATCAATCGGCAAACGAAAACCTACCCGCGATCCCATCGGGAATCAGGGGTAGGTTCCACGGCCAGCAAATTGACACCGGGATGGAATCGCGGGTCACAAACCGCCGATAAACCAAAAAACAGGGATAAAATGTCAAAAATGACATTTTATGGTTGTAATGACATGCTTGGCCAACAATTTGCGGCGGAACTCATGGCTGAAGGACGAAATCCGGACCATCGGGGTCAGAAACCTAGTCCAGAGCGAGTAGTTCAGCGAAATGCTGAAGAAGTCATTGATCGCCTACCACAACCTGGCAATCGTGACCCATGAGGTCATCGAGGACCTGATCTCGCTGGCGAAGGAAATGGAGGAGGCCAGGAAACGCCGGGAGGACCTTGGCCTGAACGATGACGAGGTAGCGTTTTACGACGCCTTGGCGACGAACGGCAGCGCCCGCGAAGTCATGGGCGACGCCCAGCTCCGCGTCATCGCGACGGAGTTGGTCGCGCAGGTCCGCAAGAGCGTCACCATCGACTGGACGCTCCGGGAAAGCGCCCGTGCCCAGATCAAGGTACGGGTGAAGAGGTGTTCTACCTTCAGTCCGGGATCTCTCGAATCAGCGTTGGGTGGTTTCAGGGAAGCCTCACCGTCCACCTGACCGAGAATTCCTCGGACAAAGCGAAAGCGGTGTGGAACGCGGAAACAGCGGCCACGCCCTAAAAACTCCGGCCAGATTTTACATAAGCCGTTTTATCGGCGTCTCAACTCTCAGACCGGGCCGCTCCTTCTCCCCTCAAGGGTCCCCGCAACTGGAAATGGTAATTATCGAATCATCCCGACCGGTTGGGCCAAAGTCCTGGGCATGGTAAAGTCTTTGCGCTGAACATCTTTCGTATTCGGAAAAGGAGGCATCCATGGTGACACCACGACCGCACGAAGACGCGTCGGGCGTTGGATTCGTATCCATCCTTGATGGCGCGTATCCGACGATGGACGACC
>JAAFHI010000381.1 GCA_013298335.1 Actinomycetota bacterium | reverse complement strand
CCTCGACCGCGGCCCGATGACGCCCGACGAACTCGCCTGGATGAAGCGCGTCGGGAAATCCGTCCGCGAGCATCACAAGCAGCCGTGGCTCGCGCGGCTGGTGTCGGACATGAGTAAAGGATGAAGGATGAGGGATGAAGGATGAAAAAAAGCGGATCGGATGAAAACGGGCACGGGAATTGAAGTTTGAAATTTATCAACCGGCGGTTCACTATCCGCCGTTCGAAACAGCCTGAAATTCATCCTTCATCCTTCATCCCTCATCCTTCCCCATGGCTTCCTCTGACCAAGGTTTTCCAATCAAGAACGTGATTCTCGGATGCGGCGGCATGCTCATCCTCGTTTCGCTGCTGTTTTCCGGATTGCTTTACTATGCGACGAGCCCGCAGCGACAAACCATGACGGTCGTCGGCGTCGAGTGGCAGCGGACGGTCCAGCTTGAAGAGCGGCAGCCGCCGACCACCAAGGACCCGTCCGAGCACTGGATTGCGCTCCGCGAGATTACGGATTCCGACAATTCGTTCGAACCGCGCTGGCCGAAAGTGCCGGAAGACGCGAATCACCGCGCGGGCAAGCGCACCGAGCGGTACATCGTCCGGTTTCGCGGTCCGAAAAGCGCGCGGGTGTATGAACTTGAAATGCCGTTCGAGACTTTTGTGAAATTCAAACCCGGTTCGGAATGCCCGGTCATTATTCAGAAGGGCGTCCTGATCTCCGCCGAACCGCCGACGAAGGCCGCCGAATCAAAATGAGCCCGAATCTTGCCCCGACGCCGAAAATGCGGCGCATTTTTCAACAACTCGCCGAATGCTGGGGACGCCCGACCAATGTCGCCGCGTTCAATTTCGCCGCCGACGGCTCGGACAGCCTCTCGCACCTGCACGTCGCGATCTGGGAAGACGCCGAAGGCACGGCCACGGCGTTCAACACGCTCGGGATGTCGGAGCGCGCGATTCCCGAGGCCGAATTTTCGGCGGAAGTGCATCTGCTGGTGAAAGGTCGGACGACGCAGCACGAACAGGTACAGGTCGCGCAATTTCTGGCGAACCTCGCCGAGTTCCCTTTCCGCCGCCGGACGAAGTTCGACTGGTGGGAGCGCGTGAGCTATCCGTCGGGCGTGCCGCTTTTTCCGACCTGCCAGGACGTGCTGTTTCACCCGGCGATGGTGGACGACGATCCGGACCGGCTCGAAGACGAAACCGGCGAGGTGAAGATGCTCTACGCGATTCCGCTCACGAGTTACGAAAGCTTTGTCTTCGCCAACCACGGCCCCCAGGCATTCGTGGAATATCTGAAAACGAACGACGTGGACCCGTTCAGCCGACGGTAGGCAGTGGTTAGCAGTCAGCAGTCAGTGGTCAGCAGTCAGCAGTCAGTGGTCAGTGGTCAGTAAAAACCGAAGTCTCATAAATTTTTCAGCCTTTTTCTGACAACTGGCTGCTGGCCACTGGGCACTGATTGCTGGCCACTGACTGCTAAATCGTTTCTGCCTTTTTACTGACGGCTGGCGACTGGCCACTGACAACTGATCCCTGACCCCTGACCCCTTTTCACGCTCATGATGAATCTCGCCGAAAATCCGACCGAGGGAACGCCGTTCGAACGGTCCTACTGGGTCGTGCCCGGAAAACTGCTGGCCGGCCATTTTCCCGGCAGCAAGGATCCGGCGCACGAGCAGGAAAAAATCACGAATCTTTTCAACTGCGGCATCCGGCGCATCGTGAATCTGATGGAGCCCGACGAACCCGACCACGACGGGCTGCCCTTCACGAATTACGCGGAAGTTTTCCGGCGCGTCGCCGAGCCTCACGGGCTGGACGTGGACGCGCTCCGGTTTCCGATTCGCGATCTGTCGATTCCGAAAACCGATTTCCTGCGGGAAATTCTGAATCACGTCGACGAGGGGCTGAACGCCGGAAAGCCGACCTACGTCCACTGCTGGGGCGGCATCGGTCGAACCGGCACGGTCGTCGGGACGTTTCTCATTCGAAACGGACTCGCGAAACCGGAAACCGTACTGGACGTCATCCGGGAGTTACGCCGGTTTGACCCGAAATCCTACCGGCTGTCGCCCGAAACGATGGAGCAGAGGGCGCTCGTGACGGCGTGGCGACCCGGCATATAGAGAAATTTCGATTGAAGATTGAAGATTTTCGATTGAAGATTACGGACACCGATTCGGAACGGGTTGATTTCGAAGTAGATACCACTTCCCCGGCATCAACCCCTGATTTTCAATCGAAAATCTTCAATCGAAAATCAAAAATTGGAACTTTTGCGGCGGAACCATTCCGGGCCCGGCGCGACCATAGCAGGGACTTCACAATTTCGGACGGGTACGGGCTGGGAGACGGTCATGGCGGAAACGCTCGACAATCTGGATGACGCGCTGTTCGGCGACTTCGAGGACTACCTCGCGGGCACGCTGCCGGAAGCCCGTCGCCGCGAGGTCGCCGCGCGCCTCGACGCCTCGCCCGAAGCGCGGGCGCTCCTGTCGGAATTCACCGAAGCCCAGAAACTCTTTGAAAAACCGATCTGGGAGGTGGCCGAACCGTCGGCGCTGCCGTCGGCGCAGGCGATTCTCGACCGCGCCAAAAGCCGACCGACCGTTCGGAAATCCTTTTTCGCGGAAATGAAGGAATGGTTCGGCGGCGCGATGTGGCGTCCGGCGCTCGCGTCGGGCTTCGCGGTCGCGCTGCTGGCGAGCGGATCGTGGCTGGTGCTGCGTTCGACCGAGAAATCAATGTCGATGGCACGCAGCAAGACACAGGAGAATGCAACTCCGGCAGCCGCGCCGCGCACCGAATACGCCGATTCTTACGGGAAAAAAAATGAGGCCCAGGCCCCATCCGATACGACAACGATGGACCAACTCCCGAAAACACCGGCGCAACCCGGCGGTTTAACCACTTCATCGCCGGCAGTCGGCGGGAAATCCGCGGCGGATCAGGACGGCTATGGCAAGGTACAGCCCTCAATGAGCGCACCGCCAGGCGATGCGCCCAAGGCCCCCGAACCGGAAAAGCGGATGGCGGACGAAAAAACCGGGTCAATGGCTGACGATGGACGGGTTGACGGAACGATCGCCGGCGGCGAACGGAAAACCGACACGGCTGAAGAAAACAAGCCGAAAATCGAAGCCGCCAAACCCGCCGCCGTGGGCCGCGCAAGCGGCGGAATGCCGCCACCCCCGCCGTCACCCGCACCGGTGACCAAAACCACCGCGCCGAAAACGGAAATCCGTGACGAAGCCGTGGCGTCCGAAGGCGGGGAGCGAGCCCGCCGCGACACGCCTTCTCCAAAGAAGAAAAGCAAACCCGAAAGTCGCGGCGCGCCGGGGAATGCAGGCGCGGGACCCTCCGATACCAACCTGAGCCGGAACGTCCAGAATAACCGAAGCCAGGTCCAACAGGTCCAGTCCGTTACGATTACGGTTGACGAACGCGACCCGGCACTCGGCCAACTGCGATCCATCGCGGCCCGATTCGGCGGCAAGGTGGTCATTAACGGAAATTCGGTCGAAATCGTCGTTCCGGAGAACCAGGTCGGGGAATGTACGGCACAGGTTCGCGGACTCAACCGCCCGCAACGTGAAGTTGATGCCACTCCCCAGCGAGACAAGGACCTCAAAAAGAACAACGCCGTCACCCTGCGCGTGACCGTGAAGGAAAAGCCCGAATGAAAATCCTGCTGACGGCGTTCGAGCCGTTCGACCGCTTTCCGGTCAATCCGACGCAGGCGGTGGCGGACTGGCTCGCCGCCGAGCCGCCCGCCGGGGTGACGCTGGCCGTCCGGCACCTGCCGGTCGTGGCCGAGGCGGCGGTCGCGCAAGCGCTCGCCGCATTCGACGCCGAGCGTCCCGATGCGATGATCTCGCTCGGACTGGCGGGCGGGCGTTCATTCATCGAATTCGAACGCATCGCCGTCAATCTCAATGACTACGGCGTTCCGGACAACGCCGGCAACCTGCTCACCGATTTCGCCATCGCCGACGACGGCCCGACCGCCCACCGGACGACCCTGCCGGTCCGCGCGATGGAGCGCCGCCTGACCGATGCGGGCATTCCGGCCCGGATCTCCTACTCGGCGGGGACCTACATCTGCAATCATCTGTTCTATTCCGTCCGGCATCACCTCGAACGCACCGGTTCACCCTGTCGCTACGGCTTTATTCATATCCCGATGACGCCCGAGATGGGCGAGCCGTCGCTGCCGCTTGAGACGATGGCGCGGGGCATCGCTCTTTGCCTCGAAACCCTGCGCGACACCAAGGAGAAGGATACGTGGTCACACCGCCCGCGCTGAAACCCGGCGACACCATCGGCATCGTCGCTCCCGCAAGCAACATCCGGGCCGACTGGCTGGCGGCGGGCATCGCCGAACTCGAACGACTCGGCTTTCACGTCAAACACCGCCCGGACATTTTCGAAAAACACCACTACACGGCGGGCTCGCTCGAACGCCGCCTCTCGGAATTCCACGACATCTGGTTCGACCCCGAAGTTGACGCCGTGATGGCCGCCCGCGGCGGCTACGGCGCGATTCACCTTCTGCCCCACCTCGACGTCGCGCGGCTGCGCGAGCAGCCGAAAGTGTTCATCGGCTACAGCGACATCACCGCGCTCCATCTTTTTCTGGCGAAGGAATGCGATCTGGTGACCTTTCACGGTCCGCTCGCGTCGAAGGACTTCACCGGCGGCCCAGATCACTACGATGAAGATTCGTTCCGCCGCGTCACCGGACGCGCCGAACCCGCCGGAATCCTTACGTCTCCGCATACGGAAACGC
>JAAFHI010000134.1 GCA_013298335.1 Actinomycetota bacterium | reverse complement strand
GGCGGATCGGCAGTTTGCGAATCCGTTTGCCCGTCGCCGCGAAAATGGCGTTGCACACCGCCGGGGCCGCCGGCGGCAGGCCCGGTTCGCCGGCCCCGGAGAGCCGTTCGCCGCTTTTCACGATATGAACTTCCACCTTCGGCATGTCGCGAATCCGCATGACCGGGTAGTTGTGGAAATTCGACTGGACCGCCTTGCCCCCGTCGATGGTGATTTCGCCGAAGAGCGCCGCCGACAAACCGTAGACGATGCAGCCCTCCATCTGGGCTTCGACCATGTTCGGGTTGATGACCGTGCCGACGTCCACCGCGCAGACGATCCGGTGAATTTTCACCTCGCCGTCGGTGACCGACACCTCCGCGACCTGCGCGCAGTAGGCCCCGAAGGCGAAATGGCTGGCGATGCCCCGGAACTGCCCCTGGGGAAGCGGCTTGCCCCAGCCCGCCTTTGCGGCGGCGAGTTCGAGCACGCCCTTCAGGCGCGGCGACTTTCCGAGCAGGGCGCGGCGGAATTCGAACGGGTCCTTGCCCGCCGCGTGGGCGAGTTCGTCCACGAAGCTCTCCTGGACGAATCCGTTCTGCGAATCGTAGACCGCCCGCCAGTACCCGGTCGGGACGCCCGTGTTGGCCCGTACGTATTCCGCCAGAAAATTGGGAAAGGCGTATTGGGTGGAGGTGATGCCGGCCATGCCGTCCACCCCCTTGCCGCCGTCGGGCTGGCGCTGGCCCCCGATGGACGGGGCCACCAGCCGGTGCATCATCCCGAGGCACGCGCCGTCGGCTCCGACCGCACCTTTCAGGACGTGGTAACTCGCCGGGCGGTACCAGCCGTGCTGCATGTCTTCCTCGCGAGTCCAGGTCACCTGCACCGGCCCGCCGACGAGTTTCGAGACCTCGATGGCGTCGGCGGCGTAGTCCGACTCGATCCGACGACCGAAGCCGCCGCCGAGCAGCGTGATGTTGATCTTGATTTTCGAGGGGTCGAGGCCGGTGATGCGCCTGGCCTGCTCCGCGACGAAGTGGGGAAACTGGGTCGGGGCCCAGATTTCGCATCCGTCGGCGGTCACGTGGGCGGTGCAGTTCTGCGGCTCCATCGTGGCGTGGTTGAGGAAGGGAACTTCATAGACCGCTTCCAGCTTTTTCGCCGCGCCTTCGAACGCCTGCGGGAAATTGCCTTCCTTCTTCGCTTCGAGGCCGGGGGAATTCCCCTTTTCCTCGAACATCTTCCGGATGCCCTCGCTGTTGAGCGCGGCGTGCGGGCCGTCGTCCCACTTGACGACGAGGGCTTTTGCGCCCTGCATCGCCGCCCACGTATTGTCGGCCACCACGGCGACGCCGGTTTCGGTCTTGACGACCTTTTTGACGCCCTTCACGGCTTTCGCCTTCGAATCGTCGAAACTCACCGGCTTTCCGCCGAAGGTCGGGCAGTGGACGATGGTGGCGAACTGAAGGCCGGGAAGGCGCATGTCCATTCCGTAGACGGCGGAACCGTCCACAATCGCCGGGTTGTCGATGCGTTTCACCCGCGTGCCGATGACCTTGAAGTCCTTGGCTTCTTTCAGCTTGAGGGTTTTGGCGTCGGGAACCGCAAGTTTCGAGGCGGCTTCGACGAGTTTGCCGTAACTCAGTTTTTTGCCGCTCGAATGGACGACCATGCCGTTTTCGGCCCGGCATTCGGAAGCCTCGACGCTCCACATCTGCGCGGCGGCCTGCACGAGCATGAGCCGCGCGGCGGCTCCGGCGCGACGAAAAGTGTCCCACGCGCTGAACGAACTGCCGCTGCCGCCCGTGCCCTGAAAGCCGTATTTCGCCGGATCGGACATGGCGTTGACGACCCGGATTTTCGTCCAGTCGGCTTCGAGTTCCTCTGCGAGCAGCATCGCGAAGCCGGTCCGGATGCCCTGGCCCATCTCGGTCTTGTTGATCGTGACCGTAATCGAGTCGTCCGCGCCGATACTGACGAAGGCGTTGGGCGCGAAATGCGGACCGGTTTCGGTGGTCGCCTCGACGGCGGGCGGGGTCTTGAACCCCAGCGAGCAGCCAAGAACCAGCGCCGAACCGGCGACTCCGCCCACGGCGAGAAAATCCCGGCGGCTGAAATTCTGGATCGGGGTCATTTCCGGCCTCCCTTCGCGGGCTTGGCCTTGCCGGTAGCCGCCGCCAGTTTGACCGCCGCGCGAATCCGCTGGTACGTGCCGCAGCGGCAGATATTGCCGCTCATCCCGTCGTCAATTTCGGCGTCGGTCGGTTTCGGGTTCTTCGCGAGCAGTGCGCAGGCCGTCATGATCTGGCCCGGCTGGCAATAGCCGCACTGGGCCACATCCTCTTCCATCCAGGCCTTTTGCACCGGATGGGACCGGTCGGGCGAAATCCCCTCGATGGTGGTGATTTTCTTTCCGGCGGCGGTTCCCGCGGTCGTCAGGCAGGCCCGGACGGCCTCGCCGTTGAGGTGAATCGTACAGGCCCCGCAGACGCCCATGCCGCACCCGTACTTGGTGCCGGTCATCCCGAGCACGTCCCGCAAAACCCATAGAAGCGGCATGTCCGAGGGGACGTCGCAGGTATGCTGCTTGCCGTTCACGGTAAAAGTGAATGCCATCACACAATTCCTCGCTCTGAAGATGGAAGCCCGAACCTTACTTCATCCGCGCGCCATCTGAAAACGAAAACCCCTCGGTCGGCGGGTTCTTTCATGGGAAATCCGGCGGCGGCGGGGTGCTTGAGGCTCCCGGAGGCGAACCTTTCGGCGGGCATGGTCGTTCAACCGAACCACTGATTCATTCGTCCGGTCTTTGCGCGTCAATCCGTGAAATGCTACAAACCCGCGGAATATACGCCGTTTTCCATTCGCCTTGGAGGGACAAGAAACGATGAGCTACCCGAATGATCCGAACCAGCCCCCACAGGGCCCGCCGAACAACCAGCAGTTTTCCGGGCCGGGAGGCGTGGGCCGCGTCAATTACGCCCCGCCAGAGAACCAGTACGGGCAGGGCGGCAATTTCGGCGCGCCCAAACCGTGGTGGCAGAAGATCTCCCGGCGGGGCTGGATTATCGGAGGCGCGGCGGTCGGCCTTGGAACCATCGGCGCCTGCACGACGGGACTTGTTCTTTTGATGAAGGACGATCCGGAAGTCGACAAGGATTCGCTTGAACTTCAAAAGGCGCACGGCTGGAACATCGGCGCGGAAACGAAGCAGCTTCCGACGAACAACCAGCAGACGATGGACTCGCTGAAAACCGAGAACTGGAAGAAATATCTCGACCAGAACGCGATGCTGACGGCGTTTCAACCAAAATCCTCGGTGTGGATGCCGTTTTTCGTGCCGACGCTGATCCAGTCGCTGCAATACGACACGCTCCGCACCCAGCTCAAGCCGGTTTACAGCGCCGACATGGAAGAATCCTACCTGCGCGGACAGGCGGTCGCGCGCGATCTGCTTTCCAACGCCGAAAACCCCGGCGAAACCACGCTGGTGGTCGATCTGGCCGGTCGGAATTCGATTGCGTTCGGCGCGGGGCTGTCCGAACAGTGCCGACTGGTCACGACCTTCGACAACTACCCGCACCCGCTCGGCGTGACGCCGTCGCACGAAACCCTCGCCGCGATGCTCTATTACGCCTCCGAAATCGAGGCGAATCAGGCGAAACTGCCTGAAAAGGCCCCGGCGGCCTTCCTGCTCGATTCCTCCCGGCTGAATGAATACAAGGATGCCGACAACCAGTTCGACAACCGCTATCTCGTGAAGATTCCGCCGGTCCAGAAATTCAAGGAAGCGGGCGTCAAAAACGTCATCTACGTGATTCCCGACCGGACGCGGAAGGAGGAACTCGATGACATCAACGAGGATTTCGTCGATTACAAGAAACAGGGCCTCAACGTCGCCATGCTTCCGGCGAACGATTTTCAACCCGCCCCGGCCCAGCCCGGAACCACGCCCGGAACCGCCACGACGCGCCATTACTACTACGGCGGCAGCCCCTACGGGAGCGTCTGGTTCTTTTATGCCTACCCGTTTTACCGGCCTTCTCCGGTGTTCGTCACCCGGACGCCCTACTACCGCTCCTACTCGCCCACCACGGCGACGGTGCGTCCGCCGAGTTACACGCCCGCGCCGCGTCCGACCATGTTCGCGGGGTCGCGCACCGGCGGCGCGAGCGGTGTCGGACGCAGCCGCCCGAGCGGATTCGGTCGCAGCACGGTCCGGATGAATTCGAGCGGTCGGGTTACCGGCACGCGCGCCGGACGTTCCGGCTCCTTCGGTCGCAGCAGCGGCTTTTTCGGCGGTTAAGTACGTTATCCCTTCAGTCCGGACGCGCCCGCCAAAGTCGGCAGGTGCGTCCGTTTCGAGGTTCAGATGTCGCGACGGTCGTGGTTTTCAAAGCTTTTTACCAATCAGGAAGAAGGCTATTTCGTCGGTATCCAGTTGATTATCAAGGCGTTCGGGGAAGACACCCTGCGCCGGCGACTGGCGGCGGTGATCGCCGACCCCGATGGCCAGATGGAAGGCGTCGAAGCGAAAAGGCGCTACCTCAAGCGGATCGTGGCCCTGCTGCTGGAGCAGGAGCCCTACTGGACGCAGGCGTTCTGGGATTACAAGACCGACGCCGCCGAAAGCGAGGAGGAATTCAATTCCTGGGCCACCGAACTCGCCGCCTCGACCGCCACGGTGGAAGAGGAAATGGGGACCGACGTGGATGGCATGCGCCGCCTGTCGATGCGCAAGGATTACGTCGCCGCCACCATCATCATGAATCTGAGCGTCCAGTTTCCTCCGGCGGAGGCGGTCACCGATGACGCCGTGGCTTTTCGGAAGGAAACCCTGAGAAATCTCGTCAACGGGCTGTTGTACGTTGACCCGGAAACGATTCTCGCCGACGGCGTGTTCGTCGTGCCCGGCAATTCCGAGGACGGGCTTTCCGAGGAAGACCTTCTGACCGGCGGGTGGGAATACCTGCGGATCATCAACTGAAGGCGGTTGCCCGGTCCGGAACGCCTTCCGCCGGGGCAACCCGATTCATCCTCGCGGCTTCTACCCCCTATGAAATCAATCTCTTCCGTCATCGCAGCCGCCCTGTCGTTCGGATTGCTGGCCGGCGCGGCCACCGCCCAGAACGACTCCCGCTCGCGCGTCGTGCCGCCCCCGCAGCAGCCGGGCGATTCGTCCGCCCAGCAGGACGGCGACGTCGTGACGATTTTCGCCAATTCCAAGGGCGTCATCTTCAGCGTCGTGGATGAACAGAACCGGATCGTCAGCAACCTGAAGGCGTCGGACGTCGAAATCCTCGACGGCGGCGCGCGGCAGGAAATCGACATCTTCCGCACCAGCAATGACTTGCCGATGATGCTCGCGGTCCTCATCGACACCAGCGCCAGCCAGGAATCGCTCCTGCCCGCCGAAAAACGCGCGGTGGACGTCTTCCTCGATTCCTCGTTCCGGACCGGCAAGGATTACGGCGCGATCCTCACCTTTCAGGGCGAAACCGCGCTCGTCAACGGCCTGACCACCAACCTCAGACAGTTGAAGTCGGCGCTCGGACGCATCGAGCGGGAACAGCAGTTCCGCGACGAAACCAACGGCACGCCGCAACTCGGCACGGCGCTTTTCGATGCCGTCGAAGTCACCGCGCAGGAAGTTCTGAACGGAAAGACCGCCCGGCGGGTGACGTCGGTGCGCGACCCCTCCGCGCCGGAAAACTCGCGCCGCGCCATCCGCCGCGCGCTGTGCGTCCTGACCGATGGCAAGGACACCGCGAGCCAGAAAAATCTGTCGCAGGTCATCGCCCGCGCCCAGCGGCTCGGCATCATCATTTACGCGCTCGGAATGGGCGACCGCTTCCGCTTCGGCGACGTCGACAAGGAAAACCTTGAAAAACTTTGCGCGAGCAGCGGCGGCAAGGCGTTTTTCCCCGCCAGCGAACTCGACCTCGAACGCAGTTTCAAGCAGATCGTCGATGACCTGAGCGGCCAGTACATCGCGGTCTACCGCCCGACCGGCGGCAACGCCCAGACCGACGGGCGGCGCGCCATCCAGATCAAGCCGAAAAATCCGCGTTTGCGCGTGTTTCACCAGACCGAATACGAACCGGAACAGTAGTCGGTAGTAGTTAGCGGTTAGCAGTTAGTGGTTAGCCTTTCGCTTTTACGGGAAGGCTCAATCAGTTCTTTCGAAAACGCCTTCACTAACTGCTAACCGCTAACTGCTAGCAACTAACTGCTTCCAAAGAGGTTTTCCCGATGAAGCGTTCCTTTCTTCTTCTGATGGTCTTGGCCCTGGCGTCGGTCGCCGGATTCGCGCAGGCCGCCAAACCGGCGCGCGTGCCGCAGAGCGACGTGACGTTCCAGACGGTGTCGATGCGCTATCCGTTCGACAAGGTCATCAAGGTGCCGCTTGTCGGGACGCAACGCTTTGCCTCGAACGTCAGCGGCGAGGCCTCGGTCGAACGCCGCAGCAGCGTCACGCTCCTGTCGGTGAAGATCAACCGGCTGCCGCGCCCCTCGACGGTCGGCCCAATGTGCTCGACCTACGTCATCTGGGCGATTACGCCGGAAGGCATCGCCGACAACCTCGGGGAATTCCGCAAACGACCGAGCGACACCTTCGACGGGTGGTTCGGTTCGGAAATCCGCACCTCGACGCGCCACCGGAATTTCAGCCTCATCGTGACCGCCGAACCGCATTACCTTGTCGCCTCGCCCTCGCGGCTGGTCGTCATCGTCAATTCGGAAGTGCGCGAACCGCGCGTGGTCGTGACCGACAACACCATCAGTTTCAACGGCGACGCCGACGTCGAAAACAAGATCGTTAGCCCCGACCCGCCTTCAATTAAAGACCCGAACTACCCGGTGGAACTCGTCGAAGCCCGCCGCGCCATCGACATCGCCCGCTACTACGAGGCGGACACTTTCGCGCCCAAGCTGGTTTCCGACGCCAACGACGCGCTCGCGCAGGCGGAGGACTCCTACAAGGCCGACAAGCGCGATGAGGCCGCCGAAACCGCCGACACCGCGATCCGGCTCGCCGAACGCGCTCGCCGCATCGCCGTCGGACGCCGCGCCGCCGAAAAACAGCGCCAGCAGACGGCTTCCAAGGACGACGTCATCGCCGAATTGCAGGAGCGCAACAGCCAGATTCCGGGACTTCAGTCGCAGATCGAACGCGAACGGACCCTCCGCCGGGAAGTCGAGTCTGAAAATGCCCGGGGACGCGACGATTACAGCCGCGTGCTGGCCGACAAAGCCAAAATCGAGGCCAACAACGAAACGCTGATTGCCGAAAACAAGCGGTTGCGGGCCGATCTGGAGGGCGTGCAGGTTAAAATCAGGGAAAACGAATTGCGTCTGGTCCGCGACCAGCTTTCGCGCGAGTTCGAGGATGCCCGGTTCGAGCCGCGCGGCTCGGTCCTGGTGATGCCGGACTCCTATTTTCTCCCGGCGACCGGGACGCAACCGGCGTCACTCACGGCGGCGGCCATCTCCAAACTCGACAAACTGGTCGAATATCTCCGGCTTTCGACCGCGACGCTGCGGGTCGAGAGCCGGAGATATTCGACCAGTTTAAAAA
>JAAFHI010000499.1 GCA_013298335.1 Actinomycetota bacterium | reverse complement strand
CAACATTTTTTCAGGGGGCATTGGGCGACCTCCGTTTCGGGGAGCGGATACTCCGCCGGAACGCGATGGAATCATTGGATGAAGAATTTTTCCCCGTCGAAGCCGATTTTCCGGACCGCCGCGCCGTCCTTTCGGGAAAAGGATTTTCGTCCCGTGACGTATTCGATGACCGGCTCGGTCGGCTGAATCGTCATCGTCAGGGCGGCTTCCGCGCCGGTCGTCGCCGGGAATGCCGGAACGCGCTTTTCCGTCGCGTCAACCCACTTCCCGTCTTCCCATTCGAACATGACGACTTTTCCACGGCATTCGCCGCCGCCACAGAAATTGAGGGTTACGGCGAACTGTTTTTGCTCGGCGAAGTCGGTGAAGACCTTCAACTCGCCCCACCCGTCCGCTTCGGTCGGGCCGAGGCGGAATTCAAGGTACATGTCATCGGCGTTTTCGCGGGTAATCAACTTCGCCCGGTCATCTCCGGTGATCGGAAGGAGACGGGCGGGGATGGACTGGAACCGTTCGCGGGCGACGCTCGCGCCGTCCGGTCGGGGGCCGCCGGCCAGAGCGACGATCCCGAGAAATCCGAAAAGTGCCAGAAAAAGTGAAACTGAGCGCAATGTCATGTGAACCTCGATTCCGTTACCTGGTGGGATTGATTTTCGAAAAACCGGTTCCGGTCCAGCGGTAACCGCGGATCGGCGTGCCCGGTTCGGCGGCTTTTTTCTGACCGGCGAAGAACGTGACGCCGTCGCCCTGAAACGTCGCGGTCAGGAGAACCGAATCGGCGGTGGCGGCAAGATTCTCAAATCCCGGCTGGCTTTTGAGGTCCTTCACGATTTCCGGAAAGTCGAGTTCCGGGGCTATTTCTCCGGAAATGTCGCGGTATTTGCCGTTTTCGTAGGCCAGAAAAAGCAGTTGGCCCGCGCACTCGCCGTCGATGCAGCCGTTGATCACCATGGCGACCACCCGGACGCCGTCCGCGCGTTTGAAAAGTTTGACCTCTCCCCAATCCTCCGTCCCTTCGACCAGCACGGTGAAAGAGACATGGTCCGGCTCGGCGGCTTTGCCGGAGAGCATTTTTTCGCGGGTGGCCCGATCGACTTTCACGTACTCGGACGGAAGATTCAGAAAGAAATCGCGGGCTGTTTGAGGTTCGGCGACCGCGAACCGGGCGGATGGCGCGGGCGCGGCGGAAGCGGTGGGCGTCGGAGTGCCGAGGGCGACGAGCGAGAAGGCCGTCATCATCATTGGAATCAAGGCAGTTTTCATTCTTTTTGGGTCTCCAGTGAATTCATCGGTCGGCGGAGACCCGTATCGGGATTCGATCCGGTTTTTCCGCCACTCACCAATGCGAGAAAAACCGGTCATCGGTATCATTTTTTCCGGAATTTTTCCGGTCACCGTCCGTCGCCCCCGTGAACCGAGTCACGCGGCACGTTTTTTTCAAAATGATCGAGAGGGGATGATACCGCCGGGCTGCTTTTCTCGCTTTTGGGGGTGGAGGCAACACTTATGAACTTTTCCACACCGTCAATTCGCGTTTCGTTTGTTTCGTTTCTCGCCGCTGGTCTTTTCGCCGCGGCGCTCACCGGGTGCGCCAGGGGCAAAGCCGCCGGGGAAACCGTGCCACCATCCGGCCCCCCGGCGCCCGCGCCGGTTGCCCCGTCTCCGGCTCCCGTCACGCCGCGGGTCGCCTTTGAAAAACTCCGCTTTGAAAAAAATGCCGTTCCAAAAACGATGCCCCACGAGGGAGACATCCGGGACGGCGTGAAGTGGATGGACCAGAACGGCGAAAACACGCTGTTCGTCACCACCTCCATCGTCGCGCGCGGCGGAAGCGAGATGAAAATCTTCGGATACCACTATGTGGCGAAGGGCGGGCGGATCTCGCTGCTCTGGAAGATCGCCGACGCCGAGGTAAATGACTGCGACGAAGGCGAAGGGCTCGTTTCGCCCATCGAGGTACGTGACATCGACGACGACGGCGTGGCGGAATCGCTGTTTGTCTACAACATCGCCGGAACCTGCGACGTGTCGCCCAAGCCGTTCAAGCTGATGATGCACAGCGGGGAAAGGAAATACGCGATTCGGGGCATGAATCGCGTGACCATCAACGATTCCGCCTTTTCCGAGGCCGAGCGCAAGGGGAAGAAGGAGTTTGACCCGGCGTTCAAGGGCGCGCCGGAATCGTTCCGGGCGGCGGCTTCGGCGTTTTGGGATCGGTATGTCAAACCGCTCGGCGGCGAGCAAAAGGCACAGTGAGCCACGACCGTCGGAGTTGGAGTCCGAGAAAATGGGAGCGGGGGGCCGCTCCCGTTTCTATTTTCCCACGGGATTGCGGATGACGATTTCGAACTTGACCGCCTGATCGCCGGGTTTTGAACTCTGGTAGCGGAGGGCGGGGCGAGTCCCCTTGAGGTCGGTGACCGGTTCGGCGGCGGGGAGGCTCTGCCACAACCGTTGAAACTCAATTTCCTGGTCGTCGGTCAGTTCGACGCCGGCTTTTCCGGCCAGAAAACCGGGAATCGCCAGCGGCGCGGGCGAGAAAATGACCCGGAAGGTCGTCACCGGCGAGGTGCCGCGGACACCGAGAAAAGCGTCCGGGCCTTTGGGAAAGATGTACTCGGTGTCGGCGGGCGCGCGGTTTTCGAGCGCGGGCGTGCCGGTCAGCAACAGGGCGTGCCGGTTGCGGTCGGTCGAGGCCAGCAGATAGAGAAAACCGCTCCGGTGGGGCGTGAACCGGAATTTGAACCCGTCGTCTTTCGCAAAGGCGCTGTCGGGGAGGACGAATTCGCTCGGCGCGCCGGGTGTCGTCCGAAACTTCTCAAGATTCACGTCGAGCAGCGAAACCGTGGTTGAAACGACCGGACGCGGCGGCTGGGCGGGTGGCGTTGCGGGCGGGGCGGTCGCGGACGTTCCGGGGCGACCCGTCAGGAACCAGATACCGACGGCCAGAACCGGAAGCGCCGCGAGCGCCCACAGGTAACTTTTCCGTTTCGGCGCGAGCGTACTTCCGGCGACGATGGTCGGCGGCGGCGTTTCGCTCCACGGCGGAATGCTTGGAACCGTCTCGATTTGCGGGTCGTCCCCCGCCGTGCCGCGCAGAGCCTTGGCGAGATGTTCCGAAAACTGCCGCGCCGACTGGTAGCGTTCGCTCGGGTTGTAGCGAAGGGCGCGCAGGATCACCGCCTCGACGGCGGGCGCCATGTCGGGACGCAGTTCGCGCGGGCCCTTTTGAAGTCCGTTGCGCTGCTGCTCCATCAACTGCCGGAACGCGAGCGGGAGATTCTGGGTCGTGAGATGGAACGGACGCTGCCCGGTCAGCATTTCGTACGCGATGACGCCCATTGCGTAGACATCCACCGCCGAGGTGCAGGGCACGTCCTCCATCTGTTCGGGGGCCATGTAGTGGAGCGTTCCGGCGTAGACGTTTTCGAGCGTGACCTTGGTCGAAACCGGGTCGGTGACCTTGGCGATGCCGAAGTCGATGACCTTCACTTCGTCCGCGCCGTCGCCCGACGACCGCAGCATCACGTTTTCCGGTTTCAAATCGCGATGGTAGACGCCCGCGCCGTGGGCGGCGGTGAGGGCGCGTCCCATCTGCTCGATGATCCGGGCGGCGCGCGAAAAGGGCAGCGGCCCGATCTTGATTTCCTCCCGGAGCGTGTTTCCGGCGATGTACTCCATCACGATGAAATTGCGTCCGTCGGGGAGCGTTCCGCGGTCGAAGACCTTGACGATGTTCGGGTGGTCGATGCGGGTGAGGGCTTCGCTTTCGTGCAGGAATTTCTTGTAGGTCCACTTCGAGGCGGAACTTGAATCGAGCAGGACCTTGACCACGACGAGGCGGGCGTGGAGGTGCGAGTCGCGCGCGAGGTAGACGACGCCGATGCCGCCGCGTCCGAGTTCGCGTTCCACGACGTAGCGTTCGGCGATGGACAGGCCGCGTCCGAGCTGGACGACTTCGGGGGCGAGAAATTCCGGCGGCTCCGACCGGTC
>JAAFHI010000519.1 GCA_013298335.1 Actinomycetota bacterium | reverse complement strand
ATCGTGCGACGGCTGCCGCGCGACCAGTACCGGGCAGTGAATGTTTTCAAGAACGGCGAGGGCCGTGGAGCCCAGCATCGCCCGGTCGAGCAGGCCGCGCCGCTGGGTCGCGAGCGTGACGAGGTCTATTTCCTTTTCAGCGGCGAGGCGCGGAATCTCGATGGCCGGGTCGCCCTCGGTGAGCAGAACGTGGACGTCGAGCCCTTTCAACACTTCATGAGAAGCGATTTCCTCAAGTTCGCGCCGGACGCCGACGAGCCACTCGTAGCCGTTTTCGGCCAGCGCGCGCTCCGACAGGCGCAGCGCCTGCGGCGGCAGCGACGATTCCTGGACGTTGAGGATGAACAGTCGCGCCTGATGCTGGCGGGCGAACGCCGCGGCGTACTTCAGCAGGCTGCGCGAGAGGGGTGAGAAATCAGTGCAGAAGAGAATGTTCTTAAAAGGATACATAACGGTTTTCAGGGGAGGTGAGTGGGTCTGGCCCGGCCCGCGCCGACCGGCGACGAACCGCGTATGAAAGCCGAAACAGGCTAAAGCAATCACCCGCCGTGAATCAATCCGAAAAGCAGAATACAGAGCCCGCCGGCACGGGAAAACGGACCGCCGCGCCGGACTTCCCGAAAACGGAAAGCTGGGTTAGGCTTGACGCTTAACAACCAACACCGGATGAACGACTTTCCGTCCATCATCCCCGACCCCGCGACCGAACCATTCACAGGAGCATTTCTCCCATGGCGCGATTTCCCACGAACCGACCTCTGGCTCGCCTTGCCCTCCGCGCGCTTCCGGCGCTTCTCATCCTGTTTTTCTTCATTGGCGGGGCTCGGGCCCAGGTCGCCGGAACGGTTGATCCCGGCTTCGTCGCCACCGCCGGCGGTTTCGGAAGCCCTGTCGTGAACCGGGTCGTCCTCCAGCCTGATGGAAAATTCTTCGTCGTCGGGTCATATCAGGTCGCGGGCGGATCGCCCCGGCGCGGACTCGCCCGGTTCAATGCCGACGGAACGCTCGACAGCGGATTCGACGCCAACCTGAACGGATTCGCCAGAAGCGTCGCGGTCGACGGGGCGGGACGAATCATCGTCACCGGCTCGTTCACTGCCGTCAACGGCGTCACCCGCAACCAGATCGCCCGCCTCAACGCCGACGGCAGCCTCGACCCGTCATTCGCCGGCGGGGCGGGCCTTTCCGATGGATTCACGACCGTCGGAGCGGAAGCAATCGTCCTCGACGCGGCGGGCGGGGTCATCCTCGGCGGCACGTTCAAACAGGTTCACGGCGCGCCCCGCAACGGTATCGCCCGCCTCAATCCCGACGGCAGCCTCGACACCGCGTTCAATCCCGGAACCGATTCGAGCGGAAAGGTTTTCGCCATCCGCTCGGACTCGAACGGGCGACTGCTGGTCGGCGGGTTATTCACCCAGATCGGCGGCCTCTCCTCCGCCTGCTTTGCCCGCCTCAACGCCGACGGATCGGGTGATGCCACGTTCAACTCCGGAACCGGCGCGCTCGGCCCGGTGCGGGACATCGAGTTCGACGGGAACGGAAAAATTCTCATCTGTGGCATGTTTTCGCAGTACAACTCGGCCACCCAGGCGCGAGTCGCCCGCCTCAACGCCGACGGCAGTCTCGACGGGACCTTTGCGCCGCTCGTCACCTCGTCCCAGACGACGCCCGATCTCAAAGACCTTGCGGTCGATTCGCAGGGACGGATTCTCATCGCGGGCACGTTCAGCGCGATCAACGCCGTCGCCCGCAGCTTCCTGGCGCGGCTCAACCCGGACGGCAGCCTCGACACCGGTTTCGATATCAGCCCGACACTGACGTTCAGCGGGTTCAATTCCGTCGTGGTAACAACCGGGGACCGATTGCTTGTCGGCGGATTTTTCCCATCCTTCGGTGACATTCGGCGTTTGAATACCAACGGTAGCGTCGATGCCACGTTCCCGACATCCCGAATTACCAGTAACGGAACGGTCACCGCACTGACACTTGACGGGTCAGGACGTCTGATCGTCGGGGGCTTTCTGAACAGTATCAACGGGGTAACACGCGGGGGGCTCGCGCGATTGAACTCCGATGGCAGTGTCGACCAGACCTTCGTCCCGAATCTGACCAGCGCTTCAGCGGCGGCCATCAAGGTTGACGGAGAAGGCCGAATCCTCGTCGCCGGAGGCTTTAACTTTGAGGACGGCAGTTTTCGTTCCGGAATCGCTCGTTTTAATCCGAATGGTTCACTCGACACGAGCTTCAATCCCGTTGTCATTGCCAATTCGGAGGTTCTTTCCATCGCGCTCGATCCATCCGGACGAATTCTCATCGCCGGGAACTTTTCAAGCGTCAATGGAGTGCCGCGCATCCGCGTTGCTCGCCTCAATTCGGATGGATCACTGGACACGACGTTTGATCCCGGTATCGGCCCCGATAATGCCGTCCACGGGATTGAGATCGACGGAGCGGGGCGAATCCTTATCGCGGGTAGATTCCAAAAAGTCTCGAATATCAATCAGAGAATTCTCGCGCGTCTGGACGCGGCCGGCAATCTCGACACGACGTTTACCCCGGCTTTTGACGATCGGGCAAACGTCATTGTCCCTCTTCCGAATGGGAAGCTATTGATTGGTGGCCGGTTCGGAAGAATCGGCACTACCCCTATCTCCAATGTCACGCGTCTGAATCCCGATGGGAGTCTTGACACTACTTTCAGTACCAGTACGGTGGGGGGATCCAACTCTGACGGCGTACGTTCCCTCGCGCTCGACAGTCAGGGGAGAATCCTTGTCGGCGGTGATTTTCAATTCAGCGGTATCGGTCGCAGCTATTTCACCCGCCTTCTGCCGAATGGCACCCGCGATATAAGCCTTGACGCCATAACCGGTCCCAATGGCCCCACTTATGGCGTCGCGGTGGACAGCAACGACCGGATGGTGATCGGTGGTGGTTTTACTTCCTTCAACGGCGTGACCCGTTTCGGACTGGTCCGGCTGTTCGGCGACACCAACTGTTCCTTTTCCGTCTCGCCAACCGCCCCGAACTTCCCCGCGTCCGGTGGCACGGCGACGCTCACCGTCACCGCCCAGACCGGTTGTCCGTGGACCCTCGCCGGAACGCCGCCGAACTGGCTTTCAAGTTTACCGAACAGCGGCAGCGGCAACGGGACGGTTCAACTGACCGCCGCGCCGAATCCAACCACGACGGCCCGTTCGACCACCCTGACGGTGGCCGGACAGTCGGTCACGATTTCGCAGGACCCGTCGGTCACGGTCAACGGCTCGATCAGTCTGACGACGATTTCCGCCACCATCGCTCCGGCGACCTGCGGCGCGCAGGGATACGCCAATGACTATGTCGTGACTGCCGTCGCGACCAATACCGGACCGACGACGCTCTACAACGTCACCTTTGAGGTCGCGGAACTGGCTGAAGCGAATGGTGCTCCGCCTTCCGTCCCGTTCCGCCTCGTCTCGGCGGACGGCGCGGATTGCTCGTCCGGCGGTCTGGTCGGCTCGCGTCAGACGGTGGCCGCCCAGCTCGCTCCCGGCGCGGGCGTCACCTTCCAGTTCCGCATCGCCCTGCCGTCCATCCGGCGCTTCCGGTTTCTGGTCAACGCCCTCGCCGCCACCGCGCCGCCTCTGAACAGATTCGAACGCATCCGCCGAAACTCCATCCTTGGGCCACCGCCATCACGAACGAAGGTTCTCGCGGAACCGTCCGGCTACTTTCGCCGCTAATAAGAAGCAAGGGGAGGCAATTCGCCTCCCCTTCCCGTTTTGAATTGAAAGAAATGCTACGCGGCGGCGGGTTCGGACGACCAGAGCGAACGCAGGGCGCGTCCGGCGTCGGCGGCGAGGCGTCCGATGAGGGAATCCGCCGGAAGCGGCTGGCCGTTGACGATCCGTTTGACGTCGGCAG
>JAAFHI010000754.1 GCA_013298335.1 Actinomycetota bacterium | reverse complement strand
GCTCGGCATCGGGCTGCTGTTCGTCCCGGCCTACACGGCCATCCGGCTGGCGGCGGAACGGGCCGACACGAATGTCGATCTGCTGTTCATCACCACGCTCAGGCCGGTGTCGATCATCGCGGGGAAGCTGTTTTGCGCGTTCGTCGTGTCGCTGCTCATTTTCAGCGCGTGCCTGCCGTTCATCACGTTCACGTATTTCCTCCGAGGCATTGATCTCCCCACGATTTTCATCGTGCTGATTCTGGATTTCCTGGTGGTGATCGGTTTTTCGCAACTGACGATTTTCGCGGCCTGCCTGCCGACCAACCGGGTCCTCAAGGTTTTCGTCGGACTGGTCGCGCTGTCCCAGCTTCCGACGGTTTTTGTCTGGACGATGGCTGGGTCATACGGGTTATTGAGTTCCGGTATCGGCAGCCGGCTGAACACGCCCGATTTCTGGCTGGGCGTGGCGGGCGCGGCGGCGATCTACTTTCCGGTCGTGGGGCTGCTGTTCGTCATCTCGGTGGTGTTCATCACGCCGCATTCGGCGAACCGGGCGCTGGCGCTGCGGACTTTCATTACCGCGATGTGGGTACTGACCGGGGTCGGCATGGCCGCGATCACGATTTCGCAGAATGAAATTGCGCCGATCATGATCTGGACGGTTTTCCACGCGGTGTTGTTTTCCTTTGCTTTTATTGTCGGGGTCAGTGAACGCGAGGGGCTCGGGCGGCGGGTGACGCGGGCCATTCCGCGAATGGTACTCGCGCGGGTGCCGCTGTTTTTTCTCTTCAGCGGCGGCGCGGCCAGCCTGCTCTGGTCGATAGGGCTTTTCATCGTGACGGTGAGCGTCGGGTATGGTTTCGAAAATGCGCCGAAGCGGTTTTCGGGCGGCAATGAATGGATCGGGCTCCGCATGGCGGGATTCGGATTGACGATTCTGTGCTACGCCCTGACCGGGTTGTGGTTGCGGCGGGTACTGCTTTCACGGCGCCTGAAATCGAACCTGACCTGGGTACCGGTGCTGCTCCTGATTGCATTCGGAAGCTCGATTCCGCTGCTGATCGCCTTTCTGCTCGACAGTCGCGGCAATTACGTCAACTGGCTGTTCGGAAATCCCTTCGTGTTTTTCGGAAGCAAGCGCGATATCGAGAGTGTTCTGTTCGTTCATTTCATCTTTTTGACAGTCTGGCTGCTGGCCGGAATCCTGCTCAACGCGCGGTGGTTCAGCGGACAGATCGTGAACTTCAAGCCGCACCTGCCGGAGCGTGTCGATGCGTGACCGATACCGGGAATTTCTGGGAGAAGGCATGCGGGCGGGCGCGCGTTTCGCGCTCGCTCCGGCGTTGCGCGCCAACACTGGCGCGAGCGGCGCGGTGCTGGGCCGGCGCGCGGGGAGTTCGCTCGATTTTCGCGATTATCGGGACTACCAGTCGGGCGACGACGTCCGGGCCATTGACTGGGGTGCGTTCGCGCGCAGCGACCGTCTTGTCATCAAGCAGTATCGCGAGGAAACCCTGCCCCACTGCGACATTCTGATGGACGGTTCGGCGTCGATGGCGCTGGCCGGGACGGAGAAACTCCGGGCCGCGACCGGGATTGCCGCGCTCTTTGCGGAAGCCGCGACCAATGCCGGGTTTTCACGCAATGCCTGGGTCGCGCGGACCGGCTGTGAACCGGTCGTTCGCGGAAACGAGTCGCCGATTGCGTGGGATGTGCCCGAGTTCGACCACAAAAGCGGACTGTTCGAATCGCTCGAACGCCTGCCGCCGCGCTGGAAGCGGGACGGCATCCGGTGCGTCATCAGCGACCTCTTGTTTCAGGGTGATCCGACGACCTTCTTGCGCCGCGTCTCGCAGGGCGCGACGCTCGTCATCGTCGTGCAGGTTCTCGCGCGCGCCGACGTGAATCCGCCCGAACGCGGGAACTTCCGCATGACCGATTCCGAAACCGGGGAAATCCGCGAGATCGCCATCGACGCCGCTTCGGTCAAACGCTATCGCGAAAATCTCTCCCGCTGGCGCGATGAATGGCAGCGGGCCGCGCGTCAGGCCGGGGCACGGTTCGTTCCGCTCGTGGCCGAGGACGTGGTGGACGGCTGGCGGCTGGATGAACTCGTCCGGGCGGATGTGGTACGACTTCAATGAAAAGGGATCAGGGGTCAGGAATCAGGGATCAGATTGGGTGCTGGGGACTGGGTGATGGGTTTGAACCAAAACCGAAAACCCAGCACCCAAAACCTTGAAACTACCTGATCCCTGATCCCTGACCCCTGATCCCTTCCTTAAAGGTTTTCTTCCACAAACCGCGTCATCATCGAATACATGTGCTTCACGCGGTATGGGGTAATGACGCCGTGGCGTGACTGCGGATAGGCCATGAACTGAAACTGCTTGTTGGCCTTCTGCATCGCGTCGATGAACTGCACCGAGTTCTGCGGGTGGACGTTGTCGTCGATCAGTCCGTGAATCAGCAGAACCTTCCCATGCAGATTCGCCGCCGCCTTGGCCGGTGAACTGGCGTCGTAGCCGGCGACGTTGTCCTTCGGCACGCCCATGTACCGCTCGGTGTAGATCGAATCGTAGTTGCGCCAGTCGGTGACGGGCGCGCCGATGATGCCGATCTTGAAGCTCTGGCTGTGAGTCAGCGCGTAGGACGTCATGTATCCGCCGTAGCTCCATCCCCAGAGGCCGATCCGCGAACCGTCCACATAGGGCTGCTGCTTGAGGTAGGTCAGACCGTCTTCAAGGTCGCGCAGTTCGAGTTCGCCCAGATTGCGGTAAATCGGATGGGCCGTTTTGACGCCCTTGTTGCTTGCCGAGCGGTTGTCACAAACCCAGACGATGTAACCCTTCTGGGCCAGCAGTTGATGCCAGAGATAGCGCGTGCCGCCCCAGCGATTCAGGACCGACTGAGCCTGCGGGCCGGAGTAGGTGTAGCACCAGACCGGGTACTTTT